>JASEGZ010000010.1 GCA_030018935.1 Syntrophales bacterium | reverse complement strand
TACTGGATTACCTACAGGGGCGGCGCCATCCTTTTTTAATTTCGCAAAGAACGAGATCGGCTGTGACTCATTTTCCAATCTATCGAATAGGCCAAAGATTCGGAATTTGCCAAACTTGTCACCGTAAGAGAGGTGTGTCGTATAACCGTCAAGATCATAGTCGCTCTTATACGCTTTGAAATTATGATACATGTATGATGTGTTGGCTGAAATTTCCCTTTTTTCAGGAAGCCTGGTTGTGATGAATACTACACCTCCGAAGGCATTGCCGCTATATAATGCGGAATAAGGTCCATAAATCACATCAACCCGTTCGATCTCCTCGAGCGCCACCAGGCTCCATTTGGGCCCGGCCGCCACGCTTAAATAATTGCTCAGCCTCATCTCATCTGCCAAAACTAAAGTTCTTCCTGACGTCTGGTTGTGAGTTCCTCTGATGGAAAGATTGCTGCTACTGCCGGGTATGAGTTTTCTCACATGCAATCCTGGCTGGTATCTAAGAATGTCGTCGGTACCCACTACATTTCTCTTTTCAAAATCCTCCTTAGTGATCGATTCCACTACTGCCGGGACCCTGGCGGCAGGCGGCACTGCTTCTGTCGGTGGGGCCGTCACCACAATCTCCTCCAGCTTTGTGACTTCTTTCTCTTTCTCCTCTGCCCAGCCCACCTGCGAGAAGACAAGACTCATGATACTCACTAAAACAACAACTGACTTTACCCTCTTCATTCCAAAACCTCCTCTTCTTCATTCTCGAATAACTTTAAGCACTTAACCTGAAGACAGAGGAAACTACCATTGACAATACCCCCTTTTTCTGCTATAAAAGGAAAGGGCTCGGTAGAATCCTCTGCCGTTCTCCGGGGAAGGCAGCCTGTTCCATTACCCGTGGCGGCTGCCTTCCCTTTCTCTTTTCGCTCTGTTCTCTCCTACTTACCCCCTGTCACCCCCTTCCATCGCTACTGTAATGATTTAGTTCACTCCTTCTCTCCTCCATCCTTCCTCGCTACAATAATTTCTGCTGGACTCGATGAAGTGGTGGGATGAAGAATATCTTTTTCCACAAATCCACATCTTCTCAGCAAATCAAGATATTCTTCTTTTGAATAGAGGTAATGGGGACTGCCGAGAAGGGTCAACCGAAGATCCCAGAGAGAAGAAATAAGAGAATTCCTGTCCTTCTGGCGAACCCAATGATTGATAACAAGCGCTCCTTTCTCCTTTAATGCACGGTATATCTTCCTCAGAGGAGTTTCAAGGATCTCTCGAGGTTGGTAGAAGAGTGAATGGGATATGAAAATGAGATCGTATCCACTTCCCAGATCATCATTAAGATAATCTCCTGCCATTACACTGACCCGTCCCTCCATTTCATAATCTTTAATGAACCTCCGGCTTATTTCCAGTACTGGAGGCAGATCAAAGACAACAGCCTGAAGCGAGAGATTTCTCTGAGCAAATGCAATGGAATAAAGTCCATGCCCACCTCCCAAATCCAGAAGCCGTTTAGCATCTTTGAATTCGGAAAGCCCTGCTATCACTTCAACAATATCCTGCAACGCCCCCCTTATACTCGCTTCGGCTGAGGCCATGATAAACCTTCTATCGAAGGTATCTTTCATTTTACCTTTCACCGAATTGCGTAAATGTCCATCCCTCAGGGCCTGGTCAAGTTGAGACCACAACGGGTAGCTATCTACCACGAAATCTATCAGATCTCCCTGATAGAAGATGCTGTCTTTCACAAAGAAGGATCGAACTAAGTCAGTATTAACATATCCCCCATCTGCCTTTGAAATCAGATCGAGAGAGACCAGGACTTCAAGGAGTTTCTCCGTTATTGCCGGCTCTGTAGATATCTCCTCTGCCAGTATAGATGCACTCTTTGGCTTATCAAGCCTGGAGAATATCCCATATCTCATCGCAGTGGACAATACCTGTGTGAGGATGTATCCTCTGATTATCTGATTTATTGGCTCAAAGCCAGTCTGAGGATTTGGGATCTTCTTCAACTCGGTCCTCCTGTATCAGATGATGTTATGCCTTTAGTCCGATCCCCCAGGCTTTTGCTCTCCTCTCTTACCTCAATGATGGGTACCATCAGTAGAAGACCGAATCAAACAAGAAGAACATTGCCTGCAAAGAAAAAGCCCATCAATGTTTACAAGTTTTGACTTCAGCACCAGATCCCCGCAGTGGTGACATTGGGCAAAGTCAGTAAATGTCTCGGTCCGGGGTGGTTTCCTCGTTGTCATCACAGCCTCAAAGAGTTCGTCGTATTTGAGAGAAAACAGCCTCTTTACCCTATCATCGAGCAGGCTCTGAAGGTAGGTAACATCCTCCACCGTTGCCTCCCCCTTCTTAGCCTTCTCCTCCAACTCAATATGCTGTGGTTCATCCCTGAAACTCTGCTCTCTTAAGGATAGCCTTACCCCTAGCCCTGTTCGGCTATTGAGGAATGTGTACTTGTGTTTGCCGAAGTCATGGATTTTCAGCCTCTGATTTCCAAGAGTACATCCTGAAAGGCACTGGATGGCATCAATGGCGCTCGTTGTGTTCTCGGCGATAACGATGAGCCCGCCATCTAAGTTCTCCTTCCGAGATAGTATCTCAAAAGCCACTTCATAGGCCTTGCACCCGATCACAAGATCAGGGCAGAGATGCCCGTGGAAATCAGCTACCCTTTTTAATTCCATATTAACCAGCATCTTCCTCTCCTCCCTAAAAAAGAACATCAGTTCCTCATCCCTCAACACCCGAAAGCCCAATATCCAATGGCATGGAGACAGAAGACTCTGGGGCGAAGAATCATGGAAATGGAGATAAAGCAGGTATACATTCTTATCCTGGGTCTTCACAAGATAGGTAATATCCCTGGATGACAAATCACCTTTAAAGGTGCCCAAGAGACCTGTCACCTTGTGCTCCCTGTTCTGGTAAGTAAAGCTCAAAGGGATCTGGAGTCTATTGTCATAATCCACCCTTACCCTCCGTTGAATAAACTCCACCTCCTTTTTATTGATAGACCGTAGTATCTCTTCGTTTTTTATAGGCATTTTGCTGCACTCCTTTTTATAGCCCCTGAGTTAACCTTATGTTTCCGGGTATATAAACACCATATCCTGATATGCAAAGGTCAGGACTTCGCAATCATATATCCTCTTTATGTTATCACGTGTGATGATCTCTTTCGGGTTTCCTTCATTCAATAGTTCCCCGTCCCTTAACAGCATCACTCTGTTTGCAATGAGTGTGGCAAGATTCGGGTCATGAAGGGTCATAAGCACTGTCGTTCCTCTGTCACGGACCATGGTCTTGATTACCCTTAAGACCTCTGCCTGATGTTTTATGTCGAGGTGAGCGGTTGGCTCATCGAGAAGGAGAATTTCGGGAGATGCAGACAATGCCCTTGCTATCATGACTAATTTTCTTTCCCCGCCGCTTATTTCAGTATACAGGCTATCAGACAAGTTGTGTATTTCTAGAGAATCCAATACCTCATTACACCTCTCAATATCTTTTCTGCCCGGTACTGAAAATATCCCGATATAAGGCGCCCTCCCCAAAAGGATAAACTCAAGTACGGTATAGGGGAAAGACGTCTTGTGGTCCTGAGGCACATAGGATATCCGTTGTGCAATTTCATGTCTCTTCATGCAACTCATGTCTGTGCCGTTTACATAGATATGTCCGGAAGTCGGTTTCACGATTGCGTTGATGCATTTCAGGAGGGTTGTTTTACCGCTCCCGTTCGGCCCCAAAAGCACAATAATCCTTCCCTTCCCGATAGAAAGGTTTATATGTTTCAGTACGTCTTTACTATGGTCATAGGAAAAACAGAGGTCTTTGATCCGAATCATTCCCATACACCACCCCTGCTCTTTCTGATAAGATAGGCAAAGAAGGGCGCACCGATTATAGTCGTGAGCACGCCAACCGGCAGTTCAACGCCCTTAGCCATCCTTACTGCATCGTCCGCAATAAGCATCAGCGCCGCACCGAACGTTGCTGAAGCAGGCAAGACCCTGCGGTTATCGCTGCCTATGAGCAACCTCACAATATGGGGCACCATCAGGCCGATCCAGCCGATTATGCCCACCACGCTGATTGCCGCCGCTGTCACAAGGGTTGCAGTACCGAGCAGCACCAGCTTCATCTTTTCCGTGTTCACGCCGAATGCCTTTGCCTCCTCATCGCCCATTGACAGGAGATTCAATCGCCATCGCAATAAGTATAAAAGGAATGTTCCGACTATAACAAACGGCCCTGAATACGATACGTCTTTCCATGAGGCAGCCGAAAAACTGCCCATAAGCCAGACGATAAGTACGTGCAACTGTTCCGGTTCGGCAAAGTACCTGATGATGTAGTTTCCTCCGGTAAAAACGGCATTTGTTATAATCCCTGCCAGGACGAGAGAAAGAACCTGAGTCTCTCCTCTGATCCTCGCCATACCGTAGGTCAATAGAACAGCGGCGATGCCCCCTGCAAAGGCCATCAATTGAACCGGGAGTTTGTCACCCAGGGTAGCAATGGAGAGGCTTGCGCCAAATGCTGCTCCGGCGGATATCCCCAGGATATACTCGCTTACCAGGGGATTTCTGAAGGTCGCCTGAAAGCATGCACTCGATGCTGAGAGCGCACACCCTGTGAGAAGGGCAAGAATAATCCTCGGCAATCTGATGTCAAACAGGATAGCCTGCTCTGCAACAGATTGGCCGGAGCAGATGATCCTCTTCCCTATCAGACCTACTATTTCTGAAGGGGTGAGAGAATACGGACCGAAAAAGACAGAGGGGATACAGAAAAATAGAGGAGACGCATAGAGCAAAAACAACACGATACTTTTAGTCTTTCGGGTCATGATACGAGACTCCGTAAAATTTCTTAAAAAATTTATCTGTAATATCGGCCCAGTCGATCATGAGTTCGGGATAAAACTTCGCCGTATGCCATGCAAGCAGAAGAGGAACACGTGGGGTGAAAAGTCCGGCTATCTCACGGGGATGTTTGTATACCCTCTTTTGTCCGACTGCATTTATATGCCTAAGATGTGGGTTATTCATCACATCCGCTGCCGTGTATTTTGCAGAGGCGGATATGGTAATCACATCAGGATTCCATATACTGATCTGCTCGAAGGATACTGTTGTCATGAATAGTTTTATATCCTCCGCAACGTTGTGAGCGCCTGCAAGAACCCTTATGTCCTGTTTACCCCAGTAGCCGCCTGCAATATAATTCGGTCCGGCTCCGGAGATGTACAATGCCTTGATCCTGCGAGTATCGTCTATCTTTTTCAATTTACATTGAATACCCCCTATGATGCCTTTCATATGGTTTATCAGCTCTGCCGCACGCCTTTCGTTTCCAAAGATCTTTCCCATGAGTTCAATCGAATAATAGTTTTCATCCAGACTCTCCAGATTCAGCAGGACGACGGGTATGCCGAATTCCTCCAACCTCTTTATCGTCTTTCTGTCCATACCTAGCGGATGTTCCGGCCCTATGGTGACAAGGATATCCGGCTTCAGCGCAAGAACCCTTTCTATATTTATATTGCGTACCGATTGGGCTATTACGGGGATTCTTTTCAGAGCCGGTATGAACTTACACAAAGCGCTGTCGACTATGCTTTTGCTGATGCCCGCCACCCTGTCCAGAGCCCCCAAAATATATATCGTTTCGATACAGGTCCCGCTCAAAATTACCGCTTTATTAATCTTCTCCGGTATAACCACCCTTCTCCCCTCGGTATCAACAATCTCTCTGCACTTAGCATATGAACTTCCTGCAGACGAGACAACAGCAAGAAAGATTAAAGGTATCACTTTACAGAACTGTAGCGAGATTTTGAATTTCGGGAACCTGATCATAGTATTGCGCTGACATTATCTTCTGTCCTGGAAACCGCCTGATTGAACGTAACAGGGTACGACTTTTCAACTACGGAAGATATTAGAAAGTAAACTTCACCTCTCCGAAGAATACCCTGCCCGGGTCCTCGTACACATAGAAGGTTCTATATTTCTCATCGAATACGTTATCCACGCTCAATGAAAGATCGATATTTCTCAGACAACCCCATCTAACAGGCAAATGCTTTACGGCTTTTAAATCTACTACAAATGAACTGTCCATAAACATCTCTTCTCCTGCAGCGGTATATTTTTTATTATCATCATTGGTATGCTGAAGGCTCAGATAACGTGCAAACCCGCTGACGGTAAAATTATTTTCCATAGCATAAGTTACACCCAGATTAGCCTTATGCTTCGGGCTAAAGGGCAGCCAGTTGCCTTCCTGTGCCGGTTTGGAAGGGTTTTCATCGATCTTGGCCTTATTCCAGGTATAGTTTGCCGTCACCAGCAAGTGCTCAAGAGGATGTAATGCAATCTCAAATTCAGTTCCATAAGACTGCGTACGCCCAATATTCTTATTCATCCAGACGTTATCCGCACTAAACCATGAGAGTATCTTGTCATCGGTGTAATTGTAAAAACCAACGAGCCTGGCCTGTACGGATTCGCCAAACCATTTCTCCATACCAAGCTCCCAGGAATGGGTCTTCTCAGGCTTGAGATCCGGGTTAGGCTGCCTCGGATTCCCCCCGGACGTTCGATCATCATACAGTTGTTCAGGAGTGGGAGGCATGTAGCCCATACCGTAGTTTGTCCAGATAGAAGTCTGCGCTGTAAAGTTATACCTTAACCCGACCTTGGGGCTCCAATTATCATGGGAACTGTCCTCAGGGTTTCTAGTCTTAAAGGTGGTAAAGGTATTGTCATAGTTCTTCCATTTGTCATATCGAACTCCTGCTGTGACGATCGATGACTCTGTCGGTTTCCACACATCCTGCAGATAGCCCGCAATAGTCCTTATCTTGTACCTATTTTGCTGTGTGGAAGCGCCGGTAGTAGAACTGATAAAATCCTGGTCGGTCGTCTGTTTATTATAAAAGAAACCGGCAGTCAGGGTATTTCTCAAACCAATGTCACCGGTGAGCTGTAATTCTAAGGGGGTTTCATCATAATCGGTATAGCGTCTTTGCCTTTCGGCATACTTGGTTCCTCCGTAATCATAGCGGTGCAAGAGGTCATCATAACGGTATCCCAATGAACCTTTGAAGGCAAAGCTCTCGCCCAGCTTCTGGTCATAGATGAGACTGGCAAAGTGCCGGTCCCAGTCACCTCCCACATTGGGACGGCCTCTGGTATAGTCATCATTGAAGAAGTTATAGAGAAACGACAACCTGGAACTGCCATTGAATCTATAGTTTGTATTGAGGGAAACACTCTTTTTATCATATCTGCATTTTTCGACCATCGTTATGCCGGGAACGACATTATTGGTTACTATGTTCTCTCCGTCCGATTCTTCTTGTGCAACTGCAAGGGAGTAATATAACTTGTCTAAACCTCCACTTGCAGTAGCGCTAAGACGATAGGTATCGAAGGTGCCGTATCCCCCGCTGAAGGTGCTCTTAAACTCCTTCTTGCCCTCTTTGGTTATTATATTTATTACCCCGCCGCTGGCATTGGCCCCGTAAAGGGCAGAGGCGGGTCCGCGAACAATTTCGATTCGTTCAATATTCTCCGGCGGTATAGCCTGAGTGATTTCCCAGTTAGTGGGGATACCGTTGACCAGAATGACCGTCAGGTCGCTACCCACCCCGCGGATATTGGGATAGGCGGGAAAAGGAGCATATGCGCGGCGGAGGGTAATACCTGGAATCGAACGTAAAACATCCCCTATATCACCGTTGGGCAGATGCTGGTTTTTTATCTCTTCTGAGGTAATGACTGTAACCGAACCAGGTATATCCTTTATCGGAGTCTCGTATTTTGTGGCTGTCACCACAATCTCCTCCAGTTTGTTGACCCCTTTCTCCTCCGCCCAACTCACCTGGGAGAAAAAAAGACCCATAATCGCTACTAAAACAAAAACCAACTTCAAAGACCTCATCTTAAACCTCCTCTTTTTCATTCTCAAATCGTAAGCGCTCATTGTAGAATTGATGTGAGCCTTCACTAACTTCTGCTCCCCAAAGATACTCTGTAGATAGACTCCATCCTTGTCGGGCCGAAGTATATTTACCCCCTCCATAAGAAGCTCTTCCTTTCCTTCTTCCGTGTTCAGATAAGCATTTGCTTCACACACAATACCTCCTCCTTTCCTCTTTGATAAGGATTAATAAAAACCTCTTCTTAAGTCAATTCAAAGACAATGGTGATCTCCAGGGAAAGAAGTATCAATCCTCAAGCTCAACTATCAATTCACAGTACTCATCTTCTGGTCTGATCTTACCCAACTTCACCCGGAGTTTTGGGTTTAAAACCTGAACTATTGGGGTAAGACCTTCCTCGTGCGGGATGGGGCAGAAGTCCTTTGGGGATATCCCCAGCATCTGGCAGGCAGCCAAGGTAGCACACCATCCCTTGTGCCTGGATACAACCCTTTTGGGAGTACTTTCAGTCCGCTCCCGTTCCATCAACTCACTAAATCCAGGGTAGTGCTCTTCCATTATGGCATCTATAACAGCCATACCCGCCCTGGCATCATCCCCGGTTATACCCAATTTTGAGAGGTTCTGTTTTACCATTTCGGCCATCCCTGCGTGGAGCCTGGCATTAATCCTTATGGCCTCTTCTCTACCGATCTTCTCTGCCACAGCCATAATATAGCCTATATGCCCTGCAAAGCTTGTAGTATAGATCTTCTTCAATGTGTCTTTGGAAACTTCCATCTCTCTACCTCCTTTTTGTCGTTGTCAAAGCCTTCTTTTCCTGTGTTTTTCACCACTATAAAATAAAATTCTTCACCTCCTTTCAGTCGCAATACTGAAATTCTTGATCCCTGAATGCCTTACCTCATCAATCACACTTACTAAAATGCCAACACTTACATCCCTGTCCGCCTTTATCCGCAAAAAGTCTCTTTCCCTATCGGTTAATCCTTCTTTAATCGCCATTTGAAGGTTCCTTAGTTCCACCCTTTTATCCATAAAATAGATCTTGCCATCCTTCGTAATAAATACTGTTTTAATCGCTTTATTCTTTGCCTCTGCTGTCTTTGATTCGGGAAGCTTGATCCTGATTGCCGGTTCCTGTATCAGATGAGATGTAAGCATGAAGAATAAAAGCAGGAGAAATACCACATCCACCAATGGAGCAATATCCATATGAGCATGATTATGTCGTCTGCGTTCAAATTCCATCTTTATATTCCCCTATGGTTGACATAAAGCATATCCCGTGTTAATATTTACCGAACAAAAGAGGAGGTAAAAAATGGGTAAAAAAGTCGTTTTAGAATTACCAAATAGCATGTTTGATAAAGTGATGAAGTTTAAAGAGGAATCGCACCTTCCAAATGAAGAGTCTGCAATATATGAACTTATCAGGTATGCATTAACACTTCCCCTGTATTTCAGGGATTTTGACTGGAAAATGGCAGAAACAGAAGCAGACTCGGATATAGCATCAGGAAGGGTTAAGGAATTTTTATCGGTAGATGAACTCATCACTGATCTAAATGCATGAAAATAGTCAGAACAGACTCTTTTAAGAAGGACTACAAGAAACTCCCACATCATGTCCAGAAAGCCTTTGATAAAAAGATCAGGCTTTTTATGGAAAACATTCAGCATCCATCTTTGAGGGTTAAAAAACTGGGAGGGTACGAAAACAAATGGGAAGCAAGTATTACGATGTTTTATCGTTTTACCTTTGAAATTCACAAAGGATATTATCTCCTCAGAAGGATTGGTCCCCACGATACACTCAAAAAACCTTAAAGGTCTTTTAGCCCGCATTTTGTTTCCTCATATAGAGACTCATGGTTATCTCCTTCATCATAAAGGCGATATCGTCGGCCTGCTTTTCAAGGTAGTGATGCCCAATATGTACCGGTATCGCTACGAGTAATCCTGCTGCCGTCGTAATGAGGGCTTCCCAGATGCCTCCGGCGAGCATCGAAGGACTCACACTCGAACTGTTTGAGATCACCATAAATGCCTTAATCATGCCTGTAACAGTACCTGTAAGACCAAGGAGCGGTGCTATCGTCGCAATGAGTCCAAGCCAGCTCAGTCCTTTTTCCATCTCCCTTACCTGCCGGGTGCCGATGACCGATAATTCTTTTTCGTTCCCACCATTCTCCAGCGCCGTTAATAGAGGAACTAATATGGCCGGTTTCACTTTCAGGATATCTGGTCTGCCTATCTCTTTCAAGATTCTTCTGTACTGCAAAAATTTATTGATTAAGAGTGCAACTCCTGCAAGAGAACAGAGCATGATTGGATACATCAGGAATCCGCCCTTCAGGAAAAACTCAATCATCAATCCCTCCTGAGCATAAATCTTATGGGCAATAGGGCATGTGAAATAATGGGTTGCCCGTCTCTCTTTGCCGGGAGAAATGTTGATCTTTTCACAGCCTCAATCGCCGCCTCTGTAAAGCCGTAACCGGCTCTTTCTGTAACTTCAACATTTAAAAGATTACCCCTGTGGTCAATGGCAAGTCGCAAAACAACCACTCCCTCTTTGCCGAGTTTTCTTGCCATCAAAGGGTAAACAGGTATTCTCCTGTGCAGAAATTTAGGCCCTGTTGCCGTCCCGAATTCCACATCACGAGGCCCTGAAGTTCCGGTTGAGGCAAAAGACTGAGGTGCGGGAGAAGCCTTCTCCAGAGGGTCAGCAATCGCCAGGGGTAAAGCAATATCTTTTCTCTTATCCGTAATTAATATAGGTTCTATTACTTTTTCTTCTGTAATTTCAGGATGTTCCTCAATTTTCAGGGGTTCTTCCATGTTCTTCGTCTTCTGTGACAATACTCTGCTAACTTTTAGTGTCTTTTCCGGTATCTCTTGCTTTCGAACAGAAGACATCTCTTCGGTTATTACAAAAAGCTCTATCTCACCAAATTTCTGGACAACGGCAAAAGAGACAGGAATAGCCATAATAAGGATATGAATAATTCCTGAAATAAAAAGCCCGGGGTTATGCCGTATGTTCAATATGTTCAATACCTTTCCTCCACCAGAAGACACCAGCTTGAACAACAGGGGGGTAATTTCCATAATACGATAATTAAATTCGTGTTACTCAGGGATAAAAAAATTTTGGGGGTAATTTTTATGTCAGTTCTTTTCCCGTAGTCGTGAGAGATAGTTTTCCATGTTTCACTCCCCTGGCGCCGATAAGTCGATCACTGATCTCTTTAATTTCTTCACCCTTCCCCCTAACAATCAAGACCTCCAGACAGTTATGCTCATCCAGGTGTATATGCGTGGTAGAGACGATAGACCTGTAATAACGATGCTGCAGATGAGCAAGGGTATCGGAAATCTCTCTCGTATGATGGTTATAAACAATGGTAATTGTCCCTATCGTCTCGCCTGTACCGACCTCCCACTCCGCCTGCACCAGGCTGTCACGGATCAGGTCTCGAATGGCTTCCGAGCGGTTGGTGTAACCCTTGCGGGCAATGAGCTGATCAAATTTTCCCAGCAGACTCTCATCTAACGAAACGCCGAAACGTACAACCTCTCCCATCTTTTTCCTCCCCTTGTGTGGCACATTTTAAAAAATAATAATACCCATGTCAAGTATTTTTTGGGGGGCTGTCACCGAAAATTTTTCGCTTCACTGGTGGGAAGAAGGGATGTTGCAAATACCTCACGTCTGATAGGAAGGATGTAAATCTCCGGCATGTTGAGCCGTGGGAAACCGCTGCTACAAACCTATCCCGTAAGTGAGGGCCTTTTTATCAATGCTCAAATGCATCTGTGTATGGATAAGTTCATGGTGGCTTACGGTAAACGGGTGGTAAACGAGATGAGACTCCTCTAATCTGAGCTGGATTTTAGAGAGAAGGGGGAAAATTGCCCTTTTATCCGCGGTGATGCTTGCGATGATAATCTTTGCACTTTCTAACGCTTCTTGAACGGGAAGGGTAACCGGATAAAGCCCGTTGGGAAGTGTATCATCTGTCTTGCCTTCCGGTTGAAAGACAGTCATCTGTCTTGCCCATCTTAAGAAGAGGGCAGGATTAACTTTGAAGGCAGGGAACCAGAAATAGAGTGTTTTTTCCTCGCAGACGTCCGTAATGGCTCTGGGTAAGTTTCCCACCCTGATCAGGTCTGCGTAGGAGGCGAGTTTGATACCCTCGATGGTGACTTTCAACCTCCAGAAAGGAAGATAGTATAATGGGCCATCGGCACCTGGCGCCATCACGATAAATGAGACGGGGTCAAATACCGTTCCGGGACAGCTCCACAGAATTGCAGTTCTTGCAGATGAGTACCAGGGAAGCTTTCTCCCCCTCCAGGTCCCAACCACACCGGGGGCAAAGGGTAGGAATAAATTGTATTTGACCGTCCTGTCCAGGAGGTAAGATGGGAGGAGCTTTTTCAATTCCTCCGAGAGTTCATTGTAGCGGGCGGGAAGATTGAAAATGGTGTCAATGCTTTCTCCCACGAAATCGTTAAAACGTGAGACGATAACACGGTTCAGGTATTCCTCAATCTCCTCGGTGGTAAACATTCCCTGGGTTCCTACGAGGCTGTTGATGAAGAAAACCGGCTGTATGACACGAAGATTAAAAACACCAAAAGCCCGGAGACGGATCAGGCCCAGTTCCGCATCCCTGAAGGCGACGGGATCTCGTGTCCCCCATTTCAGATTGGGGAAAACCTTCATGTTGGTAAAATAAACTTCTGCACGGAGAGGGCTGGTCGTCCCCCACGGCAGACTGAGTATCTTCGTCAGTATAGGGATATTGGCGGTTTTCAGGGTATGCCTGCCCAGGCCGATATTATTCGTTCCCATCTCATCCTTCCTCGCAGAATGCCCTCTTATTGTGGAGTGTTATCCTCCTTACCAGTTTGTGAAATTTTACTCTGTAAGCACTTAATACATTATTGACCATTGACCATCGGGCTGGTGGATGAGCAAAGTGCCCCGCAGGGGCATTTGGACTTCAGCCGATTATCTGTTTGACAATTACTCAGCAAATTTATAGATACAAACAGTATTACTATAATAGTTTGTAACCCATAGCTCCTTTCTGTCTTTAGAGAAGCATAAACCGCAAGGGCGCAATTGATCAGAAAAAGTCTTTATCACTGACATCGCTTCAGTATTCACGATTGTAATGCTGTTGTCGCCATAGTTGGCAACAAAAAGATACCGACCATCATTTGAAAGATCAATAGTTCTATGCATTTTCCCCACTGCTGTAGTCGCAATTAACATTCCCCTCTGTACATCAAATTTCTTTATAAGTCCTGGCATATTCAGTGAGATATAAAGATACTTTCCATCACCGCTGATAACGAGATGGCGGGGATTAAACCCTACCACTTTATTTTCAATTACATTGTGAGTGACAACATCAATCTTTGACAGGTAATTTGAACCCATATTTGCAACAAAGGCATATTCCCCATCAGGGGTAAATATAATACCACGGGGGATTCGGATGACCTTCATATTTTTCAGTTTTTCGAATGTGCGGGCATTGATTACCGAAACATCATTAGAATGCCAGTTGGTAACATATACCCAATTATCGTCTGGAGAAACAGCTATCACCTTAGGTGTTACGCCAGTTTTTATAAATGGGAGTTTCATTATTTTTGTAGTGTCATTTGACGTATCATATATCCATGCCTTTTTATAAGATGACTTCCCCTCCAGCTTCTCTTTTCTATCATAGATTACCACCCCCCCTGCATTATGAAGCGATATCCAGATGTATCTGTCTCCATTTGAAAAGGCGCTTTCTATAGGTTTTTCTTGAAACGAAGGAATTTTTATCCTCTTTTGATAGTTAAAACCAGTACCGGGAGTTTTTTTAAATTTTATTTTTTTCAATACCTTTTTTGTAACTGTATCTATAAGCCATACACTTCCACCTTCAAGATTACTCACTACAGCAATATCGCCCCGAGGACTAATAGCTATTGATTTTGGTGCCCCGTCAGCCTTAAAGCATTTTATCTTTTCAAGATTGACAGGATAGGCATTATTGCCGAGAAATAGTATGTAGAATAATATTAATACCAGAAGTTTCATTAACTACTAACAGTAGCGGATAATGGGTCGAATCTTTTCTTCAACTTTGCTTAGCGTTTCAACCTCATCCACAACCTCTTCCTGGCTTGACTAACTGCACTGTAATCTATAACCTCCTACCGATTTCCCAATTTCAGGTTGGGTGATCTAACACCACCTCTCCTTAGGACGTTTGTCAAGAGGAAAGATTCGATGATCCCACCTCCTTATCTTCTCATTGTCCTTCAATTCCTGATCTATATGCCCGCCTCCTGATACTCCCCAAAAACGTTCCTCAATACTCCGCATATCTCACCGAGTGTGACCTGTGCCTTGACCGCACCAACGAAATAGGGTATCAGATTTTCGTCTTCCTTTTTGGCCGCATCCTCTATCTTTTTGAGTTCGGAATGCACCAGGTTATTGTCTCTCTCGGCCTTGATTTTCTTCAGTTTGGCAATCTGCAATTCTTCCGCCTCTGCCCTCTTCTTGGCATCGTAAGGATGGGCTACAATCATCTGGGGAAGCACGTCGAGTTCGTTTTCGCCCGTGAATTTATTAACTCCCACGATTATCGTCTCACCTCGTTCTATCTGAGATTGATGCTCCCAAGCCTGACGTGCCATCAGACGTTGAGACCAACCACTCTTTATGGCCTCCACAGCCCCACCCAATGAATCAATTTCGTGGATGAATTTCCATGCCTCTTCCTCGATCTGGTCGGTCAAAGATTCTACATAGTAGGAACCCGCCAGTGGATCAATAACTTCCTCCAGACGAGATTCATACCTCATTATCCTGGTGGCGTCATCTCTAAGCTGTCGCGCCTCGTAACTCCAGCCGAGCCCCAGGGGCTCATCAAAAGGTATACCTCCTGAGGCTTGACCACCGGCAAAGCATCCAGCAATGCCCCCGATAACGCCACGAATCAAATTGTTTAAGGGCCGCTGTTTTGTGCACCAGTCGGCGTCATGTCTTGCAAAATATGCAGACCGCAACGTCATTATTCTCTGGCTGGTAGCGCCAAAGCGTTCTTTCATGATCTTCGCCCACATCCTTCTGGCTGCCCGCCACATAGCTATCTCACGAAAAAACTCGGGGCCGCCTCCTAAACCGAGAAAGGTGAAACGCGGCACAAACTCATCTATACTTAGCCCCGTGGACAGCCCTAATCTAATGTAGGCGATGGCATTGGAAAATGTGAAGGCTATTATCTGTGGTTGTGTCAGCGCCCCGGCCTGTCGCATGTGGTCCCCGGAAATGCTGATGGTGTTGAAGAGAGGCAGATATTTTGTGCAGAACGTTATAGTATCGCGTATCATCCTCATGGAAGGATCCACAGGAAATATGTGGGTACCCCTCCCCAGTATTTCCTTTAGAATATCATTCTGGGGGGTTCCCCTGAGTTTGGCTATGGGAACGCCTTGCTTTTCTGCCAAAGCAATGTACATAGCCAGGATTATGTTCACCGGTGCATTTATGGTCCAGTTGGATGCCATCTGGTCGAGGGTTACCACCCCTTCAAACGCGTCGTACAGCGTGGCGAAGTCCTCTAAAGTATCTATTGCCACGCCGGTGCCCCCCACTTCTCCCTCAACAAGAGGATTATCGGAATCGTAGCCGCACTGCGTCGGCAGGTCAAAGGCGATGTTGGCTCCTCTTCGGCCTTCACTGCGCCAGAGGTCGCGAGTATCCTCGGCCCTGCCGAACCCACTGTACTCTCCCGCTCTTGACCTGACACCACTGGATACCATGGCGCCGGAGTCTATGCCTCTGTCCAAAGGGGGGTTGAAAGTCGCGAAACCCGACCGGGTAAAGGGGTATTCACCGGGGAAACCTAGGTCATCCAAGAAATTCCAGTCCTCCCTAAGATCAAGAGGGGTATGAATCCGAGTATACGGTTTGTCCCTTTTTAGTTTCTCAAGGTTTGTCTTGAGCGTGGTTTCCTTCCATCGCTTTTCTCTCTCCTCTATTGCCTTCCGATCATCTTTCATAATATCATCTCCTGTTTTTGATGATGATTGATTAACGATAAGCCGTTTTGGGTGGGCGAGCGATAAAAAATATAGATGAGTGTGAAGTTTGGAGTGAGCTAAAATGCCTGAAGTTGAGACCTTAGATTTTTGAGCGCGGATGAATCCAAATTTCAAAGCTCTCAAAGTTACAGAAAAATCAGAAAATTTAGGCGCTTCACACTTTAATTCACTTTAGTCACTTTTCCGCTTTATGCGGGTTAGGTATGTATTAGAGATTGATGTTTGAGTATTTCCTGAAGGGTCGAGTGTCCGTTTTATTTTTCAGTATATCCAGAGAACGGACGATAAACTTTCTCGTATCGTGGGGCATAATGATGTCATCTATATACCCACGCTCTGCCCCTTTGTAGGGGTTTTCATAGATACTTCGATACCCTTCGATCCTTTCGCTCCTTACCCTGGCCGGATCATCGGCCTCTTTTATCTCTCTGGCAAAGATGACGCTGGCCGCTGTCTCCGCCCCTACGATAGATATGCGGGCATTGGGCCAGGCATAAACTAAATCAGCTCCCGTATCCTTGCAGCACATGGCAAGATAGGCCCCGGCAAAGGACTTTCTCAGGATAACGCTAATCTTTGGCACGGTAGCATCAATATAGCAATAGAGCATCTTTGCCCCATGCCTTAAAATCCCCTTGTGTTCTTCCCTGGAACCGATCATAAAAGCAGGGGTATCGTGGAGGTTTACGAGGGGAATATTAAAGAGGTCACAGAATCTAACGAATCTGGCAACTTTATCAGCGGCGTCACAATTGATAACCCCCCCTAACCAGTTGGGCTGACTGGCCACAATACCCGTTGGACGGCCATGAAAACGGGCAAAACCTATGATTACATTCCGGGCAAAGTCCGGGAAAAGTTCAAAGAAATCCCCATTATCTACGATCCTTTCGATAACCTTATGCATATCAAAAGGGGTGGATGGTTGGACGGGGAGCATCTCATCAAGTTCATAGGCGACCCTTTCCGGGTCGTCATCCGCATCTGTTACCGGAGGCGTCTCTCTATTGTTGGAGGGAAGAAAGCTCAGGATTTTTTTAGCCTTATCCAGGGCGTCCCTATCATCTTCTGCCACTACGTGTGTCTGACCACTGATGATGGCATGGGCAGGCACCCCGCAGAGTTTCTCCAAGCTGATCTCCTCGCCTAACTGGGTTTTGACAAAGGCCGGTCCTGCTATTCCCATAAAACCTGTCTTTTTACACTGAATGAGGAAATCCTGCATGATGGGGTGATATGCCTGCCCCCCCAGGCATGGTCCCATGATGATAGCAATCTGGGGGATAATGCCCGAGGCAAGTATCTGCTCCCTGAACAGCCAGCCATAGGACTCCAGGGTATCCATCCCCTCCTGAAGCCGGGCGCCCCCTGAATCGTTCAATCCCACGAAGGGGACCCCCTTTTCCTTTGCCATCCTGATAGCTTCCGAAAATTTTTTCCCATGGTATTCGCCAAAAGTGCCGGCCATGGTGGTATAATCCTCGGCGGCAGCCATGACATACCTTCCGTTGACCTTTCCAAAACCAACGACAACTCCCTCCGCGGGGATCTCTTTTTCCCCTAGCCCGAAGGCGGTGGTACGATGTTCCACAAAGAGACCGATTTCTGTAAAGGTCCCCTGATCAAAGAAATAGTCCAATCTTTCCCGGGCGGTTAACTTCGATCCCTCATGCTGTTTCTGGACAGCCTTGTCTCCGCCCATTTTTTCTATCTTTTCTCTTCTCCCTCGGTATTCTTGATAGATCTCTTCATAACTTCTCTCTGTTTTTCTTGCGCTCATTATCTCTATCTACCTCCTGCGATATTTCTCGTAAATCGGATATTCAACGGCTGTTATTACTATCTCTTGGCGCCGGGAGGAACATCAACACCCTCCTT
Source organism: Syntrophales bacterium (assembly GCA_030018935.1). NCBI lineage: Bacteria > Pseudomonadati > Thermodesulfobacteriota > Syntrophia > Syntrophales > Syntrophales bacterium. The sequence goes on along the minus strand of JASEGZ010000010.1, from coordinate 26,961 downwards.
TCTTAAGATATCGAGGGGCGAAACGGGTTCCGATTCATGTAAATGTATACAATTCTCCCTCAATACCTTTCTCTGGGTCTCCTCACTCCAGCCGAACCCTTTAAGTTGTTTGAAGGCCTTAAACCATGATTGCATGCCCACAAAGGGATAATCTGTTCCGAAAAGAATCTTTCCCTGATAGAAGGGGGTATTGGCAGACACAATAAGACTTTGCGGATATATCCTGGGAGAAGAGCCTGATATATCAAGATAGACATTGGGATGCCTGAAGGCCAGAGACATGGCCTGGTCATGCCATCCTCCAACGCCGTAGTGGAGGAGCACCAGTTTTAAAGTGGGAAAATCCACGGCCACATCGTCATAAAGGAGAGGCATCATATACTTGATTTTTGTAAAATACATCCCTGTTGTCCCACAGTGGCTCTGCACGGGGACGTTAAATTCCACACACTTTTCATAAATGGGATAGAAGAGCTTTTCGTCATTGGGATAGGTACTCACAGCGGCGGGATGGAATTTCATCCCCTTGAGCTTCAATTCCTTGATACATCTCTCCGTCTCCTCCACCGCATCTTTTCTCCGTGGATCTACCGAGCCATAACCGATGAATCTGTCCGGATAACGGGAGACCAGTTTTGCCACTTCATCGTTACTCAACATGGATTTTTTCAATGCCCAGTGCTCAGAGGCGGAGCTATCCAGGCTCATTATTACCGCCTTTTCCACGTTGGCCTTATCCATGTCCTCCAACATATCATCGAGACCCTTCGGGATAAGCTCATCCTTCAGCCTGAAGTGTTTGGCAGCCATGAAAAGTCCCGGATTCTTCCTCAGGTCATCCCGGAACATGGGGTGGGCATGATAATCTATGGCCGGAACAGGTGAGCAGGCGGCGCTTTCCTTCTGGACATCTTCAATCTCTTTTTCACATGCGGAGGCCTTGCTCTCATCTTTAGCCTCTTTCAGCAATTCCAAAGCCTGCTTAAAAAACATTTCCGCATCCATGTAGTATCTTGCAGACAATGCAGACCTTGCCTCCTCATACAGCTTTTCGACCTTCTCTTGATCTTTTAACTCTTCTCCCATAATGAAACTCCTTTCAGTACCAGTTCACAGAGATCTGTTATTGATGTCCTTTGACTTACGACTTACGACTTATGACTTGCCTTTACCACAACGGTAGAGATCTTCGAGATCTATCTCGTTGTAATGAAAACTTATATCTTTTAGTGAATGGGCATCGCTATTCTCCAGAAGGAGGAGATTGTACCTTCCGGCCACTTCCCTTACTCTATCCTCTTGAAGCTGCCAGGAGGCGTTCTTTAATTCGATCCCATGGATATTTCCTCCCTCTTTAGCGAGGAAATCATCAAAACCGTTCCCGAAGAAAGGGTGCGCACAGAACCTGAAGACCCTATCCCGCAGGAATAATTCCACCACGTGTTCGCTATGGAGGCGAATCTCCTGGCCCGGAATGATTATAATTCCCTCATGGGGGAAATATCGGTCGGCTATCTCTTTTACCCTGAATCCATAATCCTTATTGCAATGTTCGGTAACCGCAATCCCGGACAGACCCTGTTTCTTTATCTGTTCGATAATCTTTTTTACCGTTTCCATCCGGGGAATGGAATCGCCCGTCGCTTCCAGAGGGTGCGTATGCAGATCAATCTTTACCTTCACACCCATTAACCCTTCTTACAACCTTCTATTTTGTTTTCCGTGGCAACTACAGTCCAACACTGCCTGCCACTACATTCCTATGAAAGGCCCCATCCCCGAACAACAATTCCAGTTTTTTTGCGTTCCTGGTGTAGAGATGGAGGTCAAATTCTTCGGTGAAACCAATACCGCCGGTAAGCTGATGGGCAATTTTTGTCAAATCCTTGAAGGCCTCGCCACACCATGACTTGGCAATAGCGGCTTCTTTCTCACACTCAAGCCCTTCGCTGATGAGCCAGGCCGCATGGTACGCGGCATGTCTCGATGTTTCCGACTTTATGAACATTTCCGCACACATATGCTGGACAATTTGGAGTGCAGCCAGGGGCTTTCCAAATTGCACCCTCCCATTGACATGGGCGATGGTCAGCTCCATCACCTTCTTCATCCCTCCCACACACTCACAACTGAGTGCGACAGCGATTTTGGGCCATAACCTTTCGATACATTCCCATCCCTTCCCCGGTTCTCCAACAATCTGTTCTATGGTTACTTTTACGTCTCTCATGTTCACCACACAGTCAACACCTTCTCCTGAAATGGTCTTTAAGGGAATTATCTCGAGACCTTCGGCTTTACCATCTACCACGAAAAGTGTTACCCCTTCGCCGCTTGCCAATGGTGTCCTTGCCGCACAGATGATGTTGTCTGCCACATGGGCATAGGGCACGAAAGATGCCGTTCCGTTGATGTGATAATGATCTCCCACCGGCTTGGCTTCCAGACCTACCTCGCCCTTGCTATAGATTCCTGCCTTCCCGACCAGTGCGAGGGTAGAGATACAATCCCCTTTCGCTATCTTCGTTAGATACTTTCGCTTAAGTTCCGCTGAGCCGGAATCTTGAAGTAAAAGACCACTGAGAACTACCGTGGAGAAAAGGGGAGTTGGAACTCCTGCCCTTCCCGTCTCTTCAAAGATGATGGCAACCTCCAGGAAGCTACCCCCGTAACCGCCATATTCCTCATCAAAGGCAAGTCCCATCCATCCAAGTTCGCCCATCTTCTGCCACAACTCAGGAGAATAACCTTTGCTATCATGTAGCAACTCCCTCACCAGAGATTTGGGGGCTTCTTTCTCAAAAAACTTTCTTGCCATATCTGTTAAGATCCTCTGGTCCTCATTAAAATTAAAGTCCATGGAACTCCTCCTGTTGTTAATCTTTCCCCAATGTAACTATTCAGGCACAAAGAGACAAAGGCACATAGGCACAAAGTTGTAGGAATACGATCGGAATGCAGGACACAACCTGTCCAAATACCGCTTTGTAAACATCTTATAGGAACTTAAGCAACTCATTCTCTTCAGATCTCTCGACTTTGTGCCTTTGGTGCTCTGTGCCTTTGTGCCTACCTGAGTAGTTACTAATTTATACCGGAACTATTTACCACCTATTTTCAGCCCCCGTTGGGCAATGATATTCTTCAGCACCTCCACTGTACCTCCCTGCAAGGTATACGAAGGGCTCCAGAGATACGACTCGCATACCACACCGCCGAAAAGCGCCTCCGGTGAACCCGGCATAAGCAGACCGGGCAGGCCCATTAGCGTTGTTGCCACGTCGGCCAATTTGGCCTCAAAGAGGGTGCATATCGTTTTACCCATTGCCGCCTCGAAAGACGGTATCTTCCCCTGATCCAGGAGAGAGGCCACATAATAGACAAATAATCTTGACACCTCATACTCGACCTCGAGCTTTGCCACCGTATCCCTGATCAGGGTATCCCGGGAAAGAGGCTGACCGTTTCTTTTGTTGGTCTTTACATACTCCAACAGGGCCTCCTTGACCTGGTAGTTTTGCATGAGCCGGTCAATGCCTGCCCTTTCATAATCCAGGTTAGTCATGATCTGGCGGAATCCATTATCCTTTTTACCTACCAGGTACTCCTCCCCGATCTTGACGTTATCAAAAAAGACCTCGTTAAAAGAGTGGGCACCTACCATGTTTATAATAGGACGGATAGTGATCCCGGGCATCTTCATGTCCACGATAATTTCACTGAAGGAATTATATCTCGAGACGCTGGGATCGAAGTTGGTTCTTGCAAGCACCCAGCCGTATTCGGCGTAATGTCCACCTGATGTCCATATCTTTTGCCCGTTGATGATAAAATGATCCCCCTCCTCTACGGCCGTTGTCTTGCAATTGGCCAGATCTGATCCCGCTTCAGGTTCGCTGAAGAGAAGGGCAAAACAAGCATCGGCGTTGAGGATCTTTGGTAAAAACTCCCTCTTCAAATAATCGGACCCAAAGTGTATGAGTCCGGGACCGACCTGACGATCTCCCATATAGTGATACGCCATCGGGGCAGCCACCCGGAACATCTCTTCCAGCATGATTATCCGGTCGGTGTATCCCAATCCCTGCCCCCCGTGCTCTTTAGGCCAGGCAAGTCCTATCCAACCTTTCCTGGCTACCTCCTTTGAGAATTCCCTCGAAAGACCCCCCGCCAGGTGTATGCTTCCAAAGGGGTAAACTCCCCTGGCCATTTCTACTTTCAGGAAATCCCGTACCTCTTCTCGAAATTGCTGCTGCTTTTCTGTTAACTTAAAATCCATGGGAAAATTCCTCCTGAATCAGAATTTAACTCGAGAGCTTTGCAAAACTGAAAATTGGCTTCGTGAAGGGCGAAGCAAAGATTTTTTCGGGGAGGGGGGCTCTGCCATCGCAGCGAAGCGCCCGCCAGGGCAACTGTTTGAAGGCGAAGCCTGAGTTTTGCCCTGGCAGCGAAACTAAATGATGCATGGTCGAAAAAAGATTTTGAAGCCCTGATGAAGGCAATTTTCAAAGCTCTCAACGCAATAATCTTTGCAAGCGTTCAGCTGTCAGCGATCAGTAAGACAGGTCAAAACAAAAACTTCAGTATGAGAACTTTTCTTGGGGGTAGGGGCTTATTGCAACACGCCCCTACCCCTTGTATCTTCCTGTTTTCGCTGAAAGCTGAGGGCTGATAGCTCTGAACGCTTACTGTTACGATTGTGTCCCGTGACCCCGCCTGCAGGGCGAGACCGATGGGAAAAGCACTCCGGTCAAAGTTACAACCCCTTGTAGACCGGTTTCCTCTTATTCAGGAATGCATCCATACCCTCTCTTGCGTCTTCCGACTTAAACAGGAAACCCAGGGCCTCTTGCGCGTAAGCCAGTTCTTCTCCATGGAGTTCCCTGTTGACGGCTAACTTTATCAGCTCTATGGCCAGAGGACCCTTAGACAGTATTTTCTGGGCCATTTCCATCGAGGCATCCATAAGGCTTTCATGAGGTACCACCTTGTTTATCAACCCTATCCTCAATGCCTCTTCGGCGGAGATCTGGTCGCAGGTCATGGCTAACTCCTTTGACTTTGCCCTTCCCACGATCTGATGTAACCGGAGAATGGCAAAGCCGGGAACCAGACCTATGGCCGCCTCCGGTACCCCAAACTTTGCCTTGTCAGAGGCGACGATCATATCACAGGAAATGGCAAGTTCTAACCCGCCGCCCAAGGCGAGACCGTTTACCGCAGCAATAACCGGCTTGGGGAATTTCTCCAGCATCGCTAAGAAAAGTATAACATCCCGCATAAACCTGCGAACACTCGATATATCGAATTTGAAACCACTTATATCTGCTCCGGCACAGAAAGCCCTTCCCGCTCCTGTGAGGATAACAACTCCTACCTCCCGATCATTCAGCGCCTCCTCATACGCCGTTCTCAGGTCGGCACGGATTTGATCACTGAGTGCATTCAACCTCTCCTGATAGTTCATGGTGATGATGGCGACACGATCTTTCTTCTCATACAGAACAACTTTTAAGTCCATAAAACAAACCCTCCTTCTTAAGAAGTAATCAGCCTGCTGACTCGCTTTCCTGTTTTTTGCAACGCTACATCATGGTATACCCGCCGCTGACACTGAGTGTCTGGCCGGTTATATGGCCTGCCCGGTCGGATGCCATAAAGACAACGGCGTTGGCAACATCCTCCGCCTTTCCAAGTTTGCGCAGCGGGTATGCCTTTGCCGCCTTCTCCTGTGCCTCGGGGGTAAAGACATTCATCATTTCGCCAGACCACAAACTTTTCTCGCCAACCGCATCTTTACTCTCGGGAACAGTCAAGCCAGGGCAGACAACGTTTAATCTTATGCCGAATCTACCCACTTCTCTCGCCAATGCCTTGGTGAGGGCAATAACGCCCCCCTTGCATCCGGCATAGACAGCTTCTCGGTATTCGCCCATCCTTCCTGCATCCGACCCGAGACTGACGATGGCCCCTTTCTTTCGCTCTACCATCTGATCAAGGACTGCTCGGGTGCAGTTTATCACCCCCCAGAAATCTATGGCGATCATCTTTTCCCACTTCTCTCTCGTCTCTTCCATGAAGAGCTGATCAACGGCCCATCCTACGTTATTGACCAGAATATCAACCTGTCCGAACTTGGCCGTTGCCTTCTTGACCATCTCTACCACTTCGTTGTTATTGGTCACATCGGTCTTTATAAAGAGAGATGCGGCGCCCAAATTTTTGACCTCCTCGGCAACCTTATTGCCCTGTGATTCATCCCACTCCGCGATCACCACATTGGCCTTTTCTTCGGCAAAGCGATGACAGATCGCACGACCGATATTTGATCCTCCACCTGTAACAATAACCGTCTTTCCTGCTAAATTTAAATCCATTTTTTCCTCCCTTTTGTCAAATTTTATCGGAACTTTCCTATGTTCACCGTCCTTTTTCACCGCCCGCTTCGCTCCAGACGCAGAGGTCGCACCTGAGTTTGTTGTTTTCCGTCCCTCTCAACAGAAAACAACAAATAATCTCTGCGCTCTCAGCGGCTCTGCGGTGAATACAGTCTTCTTTAAACATATATGGCCCTTGTCTAACCTCACAGCTCTAAAGATCTTACCCCTCTCATTTACGGGGGAGATTCAGGATACGTGTGGCGATGATCGTCCGTTGGATCTCCGAAGAACCACCCCAGGTAGTCAGGCTTCTCGAGTTGATCCAGCCCATAGTCGCCTGGTGTACAGAATTCCCCAATCCCTCTATATTATACCAGGATTGAGCATAGGGACCTATTGCCTCAAGATTAAGATCCAGCACACGCTGATAAAGTTCACCGCCATAAACCTTGAGAAAGGAGGAGCCCGGTCCAGGCGCCGCGCCGATTTTTAATTGTGATAATATCCTGAAAAAGGCGTAAAGAAGGGAATCACAGTCTACCTCCAGGGCCGCCAACTTCTTTCGGAAAACCTCGTCCTGGAGGAGGGGCTTTCCCCTGAAGATGGTTTTTGCGGCATTTTTGCGGACCGTTTCTATGGCATAGACCAGTTCCCCCATGGCGGAGGCGTCCAATCGCTCGTGTTCCAGGAGGGTCCCGGTAATCTTCCATCCTTCGTTGATTTTCCCCACCAGATTTTCCCTGGGAACCCGGACATTATCGAAAAATACCTCACAGAACGGTGCATGATCCGTCAAGGCCTCGATCGGACGGATGGTAATACCTGGAGATTTCATATCTACCAGTAAAAAGCTGATGCCTTCCTGCTTTTTCCCTGATGAATCTGTACGCACCAGCATAAACATCCAGTCCGCATGATCGGCCATGCTGGTCCATGTCTTCTGGCCATTGACAATAAACTCATTCCCCTCCAGAGAGGCTTTCGTCTTCAAACTGGCCAGATCCGATCCCGCCTCAGTTTCAGAAAACCCCTGGCACCATACAGTCTTACCGGAAATCATGTCCGGGATAAAACGTTCCTGCTGTTCCTTTGTACCAAACTGGAGCAGTATAGGCGCCAGCATGCCAAGAGATATAAATTTGGTCTTCGGCCTGGGGGCGCCGGAGAGACTGTATTCGTAATGGAAGATAAACTGCTCCGTCTCGCTGAAACCAGCGCCACCCATCTCCCTGGGAAATTCAGGGGCGGCCCACCCCTTCTCAAAGAGGGTCTTATGCCACTTTATCTGTAAATCAGGATCAAGGGTGCTCCCCCCGAGGGTCTGGTCTATGATCTCGGCAGGAGCATTTTCCCGGAACCATTTCCTGACTTCCTCCTGAAATCTCTGTTCGTCTTGAGAATATGAAACATTCATTTTTCAAACTCCTTAAAATCAATAACCCTTCATGGTCGCCACGCGCGCGAGATGATAATCGGCATCTCCAAAGAGGACTTCTGTCACCTTTGCCCGCTTCAGGAAAAAACCGATATCCGCTTCATTGGTGAAACCCATGGCCCCGAACAACTGCATGGCCGTTTTTGTCACCTCCAGATAGGCAGAGGAGCATTTGGTCTTGGCCGTGGATACGGCAAGGGACCTCTCCTCGGTCTTCTCATCTATGGAGGCAACGGCATAGTACGTGGCAGAGGCGGCCAGTTCCTTCTGGATGAACATATCGGCAGCCTTGTGCTGTAAGGTCTGAAAGGAACCGATGGGTCTGCCGAACTGTACCCTTTCGGAGAGATGGCGAACCGTCATTTCGAGAGAGGCATCCATCCCGCCAACCATTTCCGCACAGACACCCGCCGTGGCCTGATCAATAATATCCGCGAGTAGAGGATAACCGTCATCCTGCTTACCGATAATATCGCTTTCAGACACGGACGCATCCTTAAGGTCGAGGATACAGGCATTTCGCCCATCCATCGTTTTCAGAGGAGTTATCTCCACCCCGCTGGCCCCGCGGGAAATGATAAAGAGGGTGAGGCCATCAGCATCAGAGATGTCCCCCGATGTGCGGGCGGTAACGATAAATCTGTCCGCAGAGCAGCCATCGAGGACAAATATCTTTCTGCCGGAAAGGGAAAATCCGCCATTTTTTTGCCGGGCAGAGGTAGCACAGAAGTTAAGGTCATATCGGCCGCCATCCTCCAGGTATGCTACGGTGACAAATAGGTCACCGGCAACGATGGCAGGAATTATCTCCTCTTTTTGTGCTTCCGTACCGCCTGCGAGGACAAGATTCCCTCCTAACAAGACTGTAGAAATCCAGGGCTCAGGCAACAACCCCCTGCCAAATTCCTCCAGCAATACCATCACAAAGGTAAAATCCAATCCGAGGCCGCCGTACTCCTCGGGGTAGATGAGCCCCATCCACCCCAGTTCGGCCATCTTCTTCCAAACGTCTCTCGAGTAACCCCAGGGATCACCCTTTAATGCTCTCAAGCGGTTGAAAGAGTGTTCTTTTTTGACAAAGGAGGCAACACTCTCCCTGAAAAGAAGATGTTCACTTGTAAGTTCAAAATCCATCGCATATCCCCTTACATACCATTTATACTGAAAAAGGTTTTTTCCCTAAAAAGCACCAATCGTTAAAAACGGGATTTGGTCCAGCCACCTAACCTAACTTAAACAACTTTATCGCGTTATCTCTGAGGACCTTTATCTTAGTATCTTCACGAATGGGCAACCCCAAAAACTCTTGCTTCCAGCGCGTGATCCCAAATGCATGAGAACCCCAAAGCACTTTATCTCGACCCCTCGGGCTGTCCACAAATCTAATTGTGGCGGGCTCAAGGCCCGATGGCATATAGGCGTTTAGCATCCCATAGACATTGGGATGCCTCCAGATCATGGAGCACCACTCCTCAATCCACGGATAGCCAGTGTGGGTAAGGATTATGGCGAGATCGGGGAAATCTATGGCGACAACATCTGCATACATGGGGTGCCCTGGCTCGCTGGTAAGTGGTTCTGCCGAGTGACCAACCTGCATGCCTACCGGTATTCCCAGTTCTAGGCATTTGGCATAAAGGGGATAGTTCCTCCTGTCATCCGGCCTCAACCCAAAGCTGATGGGGTGGAACCATACATATTTAAAACCATACTCTTTGACTGCTCTCTCTATCTCCTCAAGGCTTTCCTTAATCCGGAAAGGATTGTAGGCGGCACCTCCGATTATCCTCCCATTAGACTTTTTACATATCTCGGCTACTTCTTCAAGGCTATAACCCATCATCATCGCATGGTCACGCTGGGACCACACAGGGACCATTGGGCATATCGCATAGTCTATCCCTACCTCATCCATTTCAGCCACCGCTTCTTCTACGGAGGACTTACAGGCAGCGCCTAAAACCTTCCATTCCTCCCCCGGCTTCGGTTGCACTTTCCTGAATACCCCGGCAAAGGTGGTAATAGCCATGATCTGGAACTCCCAATATTTGAAGGTATCTTGTAACCTTTGGGGCATACCACAATAATGTGGTAACAGACTGCAATCAACTGCCTTAATCTCCTTGAGGTCAATCTTCTTCTCCTCTGCCATCTTCTTCCCTCCTTTTACCCTTACTTAATATGTACTACTCTCCTCTTCTTTAAATATTCTTCGTACTCTTTTTCCCCGAATTTTAAGAACTCAGGTTGCCTCTTCTCAAAGAAGGCATTCTGCGCCTCTTTTTGTTCCTCGCTGTTCTGAAAGTCCGGGAACATCAGTTTTTGCATGTCAAAAGTATCCTCATGTCTCAGATGGCTGGATTCTGCATCAAAGGTAGCCTTTAGTATCTGAATACAAGTTGGGCTTTTTTCGAGGATCTCATTGCACCACTTATCCACCTCCTCATCAATCTTGTCGAGAGGGACAACGGAATTAACCAACCCCATCTCTAGCGCCTCCTGCGCGCTGTATCTACGGCAAAGCATCCACATTTCCCTTGCCTTTTTTGCACCAACTACTCTTACCGCGTATTGAATGGGCCAGCCACAGGCAGGGCTTCCCACACGGGGGCCATTTTGGGCAAATCTGGCGTTGTCGGCGGCAATGGTAAAATCACAGCAGTAAGCCATGTGGTTCCCCCCCCCAACGCTCCACCCTTTCACGACAGCGATGATCGGCTTTCTGCAGGCCACGATCATTTTATTGCAATTCAGGAAGACCGTATCTTCGAATTCGCCTTCCGCTTCCGCTTCCACATCCCCGCCGGTGCAAAACGCCTTATCCCCAGCGCCGGTCATAATTGCCACCCCGATGGAAGGATCGCTGTTGATATCAAAAACGCATTCCCACATATGACGGATGGTCGCCCCGGTAAATGAGTTCAACTTTGCAGGACGATTGATCGTCATTCTGGCAACTCCCCCTGTCTTCAGATATTTCTTCTCATAAATCAAATCATCAAAATCATATCCTTCTACTTTTCTCCATTCTTCATGAGCTGGTATCGCCATTTCCTTTCCTCCTCATTTATGTATTTAAATTATTTGGAGGCATTCAGCTATCAGCCGTCAGCTTTCAGTTTTCAGTAAAAACAAAAGCTTATCCTCCTTAAGATATTTACTATCTATAAGCGGCCATCCTTCACTGTCCGGTTTTTTCCTGACCGCTGATTGCTGACTGCTGACTGCTGAACGCTTAAAATCTTTCCCGCCATGGAATCCGCAAAGGCAGGAATCAGGATAAATTTTAACGTTTCCTTGACAAGAGCGATGTACTCGTCCCTCTTTATCCCGAGACTTGCCCGGAAGAATTCTTCTCCCGAAACAAAGGCATAAATGGCGTTCATGATAGTCAACACTTGCATTTTATGCCTTATAGAAACCTTTTTTTTGTCTCTACTGAGACCCATGGAAAAAGCGATGTTAGAGATGTACTCCGGCACACGGATATTCTGGCTTGACTCGTGACGGATCTTCACGAAACAACGGGAGAGGATTACCTTTGTTATCTCAGGGTGTTCAAAAAGATAATCGGTGATCGCTTCGATGGCAATTTTCATATGTTGGGCGAGGGGAAGACCGTGGATTACCCCTTCGAGATCAATAAGTTTTTTCCTCAGATCGTCGTTTATGTCAAGGACGACAGCTTCATACAGATTTCCCTTTTCCCCCCAGTGATAATACAGGGTAGAAACATCAATTCCCACCTCCCGGGCAATCATACGGGTGGTAGTGCCATGAAAGCCGTACTTCCCGAAAAGCCGTCGGGCAGCAATCAGGATTTTTACCCTCACAGTTTCGAGGTTCCGGGGTTTTTTCGCTGGAGAGTTTACCACCGTCTTTTCCCCATCATTTGTTTGATTTTCCCCATCATTTGTAGGATTCATTTTTAAGGAACAAAAATATAAAAGTCAAGTATTTTTTTACAATATAATTCCTTGAGAGGGTGGTCGTTTGGGCATTGAAAAGCAGAGTCATTGTGGTGGGACGAAAACTATCAGGAATCGGTCTTGACAAAAGGAGGGCGGGAACCCTATAAGAGAGTTCATCATAAAGAAGAAGCAGGGTTTAAAAAAATGTCAGAAAAAATCAGGACACGATTTGCCCCCTCTCCTACAGGTTTCCTGCATATCGGCGGGGCAAGAACGGCCCTCTTTAACTGGCTCTATGCCAGGCACAACAACGGGCAGTTTATTCTGAGGATCGAGGATACCGATCAGGTCCGCTCTACCGCTGAATCAACGGCGGCGATCCTGGATGCCCTGTTATGGCTCGGACTTAACTGGGATGAAGGTCCGTTCTTCCAGACAGAACGAGTGGAAATTTACAGAGAAATGGTAAAAAGGCTTGTTGATGAAGGAACGGCCTATTGCTGCATCTGTACCCCCGAGGAGCTGGAAGAAAAGAGGAAACGAGCGCTGGCCGAGGAGAGAAAACCAAGGTATGATGGCACATGCCGTGACAGAGGACTTGTTAGAACGGCAAGCTCAGCCGTGAGATTCCGCTGCCCCCGGGCTGGTATCACAATCGTGAACGACCTCATCAGGGGGTCCATCTCTTTTAATAATGAAGAACTGGATGATCTTGTCATCGAGCGGAGTGACGGCTGGCCAACCTATAATTTTGCCGTTGTGGTTGATGACGTGGAGATGAGCATCACTCATGTGATCCGGGGTGATGACCATCTGAACAACACGCCGCGTCAGATTCTCCTCTATGAAGCGATGGGAGCGGCAGTTCCCAAATTCGGTCATGTCCCGATGATCCTCGGCTCTGATAAAGCGAGATTGAGCAAGCGTCACGGCGCCACCTCCGTCATGGCTTACAGGGAAATGGGTTATCTGCCGGAGGCCCTGGTCAATTATCTTGTCAGGCTCGGCTGGTCTCATGGAGACCAGGAGATATTCTCCATGGAGGAACTGATCCGTCTGTTTACCCTCGAGGCAGTGGGAAAATCTGCCGCTGTCTTTAATCCGGAAAAACTCCTGTGGTTGAATCAGCGCTATATTAAAACGTATCCCGAAGAGAAACTGGTGGATACAATGAAACCCTTCTGGGAAAGGCGGGGACTGGATACCTCCGATCGAGAACTTACAGGAAGGATCGTTGCTGATTTCAGGGGGAGGGTAAAAACTCTCGTGGAGATGGCAGATGCGGGGGCTTTCTACTTCAAGGATGGCCTTGCTTATGACAACGAGGCGGCAGGAAAATTCCTCAAACCGGAGTTTGCAAGACATCTCCGGGCTGTTATGGAAAAGGTTTCCTCGTTGTCGGATTATACAAAAGATGGGATAGAGGGTTTTCTGCGGGCCGTGGCCGAGGAAAGGGGCACAAAACTCAAATCCGTTGCCCAGACACTGAGAGTTGCTCTGACGGGAAAAACGGTAAGCCCCGGTATTGATGAGGTCATGATCACCTTAGGGAAGGAACGGGTAGTCAAAAGGTTAAAGAGAGCCATTGAATATATAGAAAGTCGTAAGTCATAAGTCATAAGTCGTAAGTCGTAAGTCGTAAGTCGTAAGTCGTAAGTCGTAAGTCGTAAGTCATAAGTCGTAAGTCGTAAGTCAAAAACGAGGACGTATGACGTAAGACTGATGACGTAAGACTGATGACTGACGAAAGAGGGGGGAGATGTTAGCGGCAATCTATGTGAAAACTCGTAATAGGGAAAGGATCTCTCGGGAAGAAGGTCTGCTCCTTCTCAGCCGTGCGGACTTACTCGACCTTGCAGAGACGGCAAACGAAATCCGTTTCGAGAAGAATCCCGAACCGCAGGTAACGTTTGTGGTGGACTCAAATCCAAACTATACAAACATCTGTGAGAACAATTGTGTCTTCTGTGCATTCCACCGTCATCCGGGTGAAGAGGGCGCCTATACCTATACGGTTGATCAGATGATTCAGCATTTCAAAGATGCGGCGGCGAGGAGAGCCACCACAATCCTGTTGCAGGGTGGGGTAAATCCTGCCATCACCTTTGACTACTACCTGGAAATGGTAAAAAGGACAATTGCCGAAGTTCCTGAGGTCCATCCCCACTTCTATTCACCCCCGGAGATCATCGGCATGAGCCGTATCTCCGGTCTTTCGATTCCGGAGGTATTAGAAAAACTCTGGGATGCCGGTATGCGGACCATCCCCGGTGGTGGAGCTGAGGTTTTATCCGACAGGGTAAAGGAAAAAATCAGCAAAAAGAAAGGAATATCGGCGGATTGGCTTCAGGTGATGCGTGAAGCGCACAGGATCGGCTATAAATCAACGGCCACGATGATGTACGGGCATCTGGAGATAGATGAAGATATCCTGAGTCATCTGGAAAGTATCCGGCAGTTGCAGGATGAGTATTATGGCTTTACCGCCTTTATCCCCTGGAGTTTCAAGCCGGGGAACACGCCCCTTGCGAAAACCATTACTCAGCAGGTAACTGTGACCCGCTACCTGCAGATAATCGCCTTTTCAAGGATCTATCTGGACAACTTCCCCCATATACAGGCCTCGTGGTTTTCAGAAGGCAAAAAGACGGGACAGATCGCCCTCCATTTCGGGGCCGATGATTTCGGCGGGACATTGTTGGAAGAGAATGTCCATGCGGCGGCAGATTTTATAAACAGGACGGACACAAAAGAGTGCATACAGATGATACACGATGCAGGCTTTGATGCTGCCCAGAGGTCAACACTGTATGAAATTATAGAGGTGTTTCCCAGATCCGAAACGGCATTTTTAACCGCAATTCCTTTCAGCAGCACGTAGAGTCTCTATCGCGGGGCCGTTTGCATTCCTGATGAGCCATGATACCTTCCGGGTCAGAGGAAGTTTCCACGAAGGTCCTTACTCCGATTTCCCGGGGGGACATCAGGCTCATCATCAATGACCATTATCTTCTTGCCCATTGTGTCCTCCTTCTAATTATTTCCCTGATTCGCATCTTATACAAAATACCTGGAAAACTCCCCTTCCTTCCTGCTGATGACTTTGAAGCATTTCTCGCACGCTACACATAATTGATCTTGAATCCGCTTGCACCCAATAATGGCGATCTTTGTCATCTTCTTTTTCCTCCATTCCCCGAATTTCAGCGGTAGACCTATCTATTCAGGAACATCCAGAATGGAATGATAATTAGGAGAAAAACAATTACAACCAAATATTCAATGCCCTTTGTCACAAAGATGTCTACATACGTGAAGCCCTCCATTGTGTCATCTCCTCTTCTTATTTTTTGGTCTTACACCCTATTCTTCTCTTGCCCATTCAGGTGATTCCTTCAGGACTGGCATCCTATTTACAATCCACCTGAATACCCATATCTCTGCAAATACGATGGCGAGCGTTATGACAATCTCGATCCAGGTGGGAAAGTACCTTTCGCTCATAGGTACATACCATTTATACGCAATAAAAACGTAGTTTAACCTATTGATAATAATACCGGCCATCGTAAGGATGGCGGCAACACGGATGGAAAGGAGATTTCTATCCTTTACACCCTGGACGAAGATGAAGCAGGGGATAAGTACAAATCCAATCAATTCCAAGAGATACCAGTACCCCATAGGGGTATTTATGAGCGACCAATGCCTGCCGTGGATGAAGACGAGAACCTTCAAGAAGAAATAACCAAACATGGCAACTGCACATATCTTCCCAAGGCCTACTAATATATCGTCATAGGATCTGTGATGCTCTTCGTCTATCTGTTGGCTGAATACCTTATGGCTTATCGTTCCCTCGAATATTACCATCGAAAGTCCTGCAAAGATACTGGATATAAAGAATAGTACAGGGATAAATTCGGTGTACCATAGGGGATGAATCTTCCATTTTGCCATCATAACTAAGGCCCCGAGGCCTGATTGGTGGAGAGTGGAGAGTGTGATTCCGAATATCACTGCCCCCAGGGTCAGTGAGCCGAGGATTTTTCTAATCTTCTTCCAACCAAGCCATTCTGCAATTGCTGGAGAGAATTCAACCAGCGCTGTTAACATGTAAAGCAGGAAGTGCCAGGCAACGAGAAACAGGACAGAGTTTACTCCGAATTTATTTCCAATTATCGGGTTGACTATGTTCCACCAACGGCCACAATCCAGGAAGATCGCACCCGTATAAAAGACATAGGCAAGGAAGCCATTAAGAACCGTTGCCCTTATTATTGGATGATACTTTTTCGCTCCAAGGACATAGACTACGAAGGTAAGGACATATGCTCCCCCTGCAAACGCAACACCTGTCATGACATCAAATCCTATCCATATCCCCCATGGAAAGTCCTGGGAAAGGTTGGTGACAGGGTAGCCCAATCCCTTTGCAAGACGATAGACAATGAGAATTGCGCCGAGAAGGATTATAGGGGCAGAAATTACATTGAAAATCGTGAATATCCTTCCCTTTGGCTTCAACTCAGCGCGTATAAAGGTCACAAAATCTTTGAAGCTCTCTATTGTTGCCGTTTTTCCGTTCATCTGGTCATCCCCATTTAATTATATTAATCTTCCTCTCGTCTTGTCGCACGGTTCATTCCCAGCAAAATTAGAGGCCAAAGGACGAACACGAAGGGAACAGCGTAAAGAAAACCGGTGGTAAACTCCGGATAGGGGGTTGTTCCAAGGTCTCCCCGGAAACCTATCTGTTCAAAGGGAACTGCTGAGAGATAGATATATGATGTGCCACCCACTTCATGCCCACCATACACGCGGTGGACATAATTATGGGGATTTTGAAAGATCCGGCTATTGGCTTCATCCAAAATGTCCCTCCTCGCGCCAAATTTCAATGCTTCCACTGGACACGCTTCAACACAGGCAGGAAGTTTTCCTTCCTGGAACCTATCCCAGCAGAGATTGCACTTCTGAATTTTGGGAAAAGGACTATTGTATTCAAACTTTGGCATGTCAAAAGGACAAGAGACCATACATAACCTGCAACCTATACAATTTGTATCCCAGGTGACATGAGCTTCCTTTCTCTTTTTCATGGCCTTTACAAGGCATGCCGCAACACAGGCAGGCTGATTGCAGTGCATGCACTGCTGTTTTACAAAAATCTTTCCCTTCTCAGTTTCATAGCGGTTGACAACGGTCCACCGGGTCTCTGTCGTATTCCGTTTCTTTTCAAATACAGAATCATTGGAGATATCAGGCAGGGGCAAGTTATGCGCCTCGGCGCACGCCATCTCGCACCGCATGCAGCCAATACATCGGGTTGTATCAACAAGAACACCGAAGAATTCGTTGACCTCAAAAGCATTTTGGGCCTTGACAATAGAAGGTGTCAGAATATCTCCACAGGCAACCCCTCCTATCCCTATTCCTATCGTCTTCAGGAATTCCCTCCTGTCCATCGCACTTCTCCTTATCGTGTTAACAATACGAACTACCTCACTTCAATAGTCCGGTTTTTCTGAGATAACGATTTATCCACAAGCCTCTTGGCATGACAATCAGTGCATTTTAAAGGTTTTAGTTTCATCCTCTTGTGACAGTTTATACACTGGAGATGATACGCTGCAACAAGTCTCGGTTTTTTCAAATCCTGGAGGTCAAAGGAGACGTTATGGCAGTCTCTACAGAGTGGAGGAGGGCTTTTAGGTTCAATTGGAGTGTAATGGTGACACCCCGCACAGATAGTGGCTTTATCGGCATGGAAATAGTTGGCTAACCTGTTTCTATTCGAAATCTCAGATAACTTCTTGACATGGGCAAGATGAGGAAACCGAGCCGGCATATATTTCTTTTTTAAGACACCGATATCTATCACTTCGGGCGCCATTTCCGGCAGAGAGCCATCTAACGTCTCAAGCCTTCGCACGGCTCGATCTTCCCTGGAAGGCCCGCTATGGCAAACGATCTTGACTACATTAAGACGATAGAAGAGGTCCTCCCGAAAGCCCTCGGTCCGTACCAGATCGGGTAGGTTCTTATTAGTAGCTGCCACGATCCGTACATCGGCCTTAATAGAGGTTACCCCTCCGAGTGGTTCATACTCTTTCTCCTGTAAGATCCGAAGGAGCTTTACCTGGAGGGCGTGGGACATATCCCCTACCTCGTCGAGAAGAATGGTGCCTCCCTCTGCCAAGGCAAATCGGCCCGGTTTATCTTTCTTCGCATCGGTAAATGCCCCTTTAACATAGCCAAAAAGTTCGGACTCGAGAAGGGTATCGGGGAGGGCTCCGCAATGCACCTTGACATAAGGGTGATTCTTTCGGTGGCTCAGGTTATGGATAGCCCTGGCGAAAAGCTCTTTACCGGAACCGCTCGGCCCCTGGATAAGAACGGTAGCGTCGCTTTCGGCAATATCTGGAAGGATGTGAAAGATATCCTGAATTTGGTGATTCTTACCTATGATGTCTTCGAGGGCGTATCGCTTGGATAACTCCTTCCTCAATTCCTCTACCACCGAGAGGTCTCTGAAGGTTTCCACCGCCCCGATCACCTTTTCTTGTTCGTCCCTGAGCACAGCCGTGCTGATACTGACCGGCGCCTCTTTCCCGTTTTTCCTGAGGATGTTCACGGGCATGTTGATAATAGGTTTGCCTGTCCGTACAGTCTGCCTGAGGGCACAGTTTGTCTGGCAGATATTGGTTCTGAATATATCGAAACAATGCTGCCCAACGGCCTCTTCCCTGCTAAAACCTGTGATCTCTTGTGCTGCCCGATTGAAGGAGGTGATCTCTTCCTCGTCATTGATTGTGAAGACGCCATCAGCTATGCTATCGAGGATGATATTGAAAAAGGTTGTCGGCTCGTCTCTTCTCATAGCCCATTTATCAAACGTTCACAGCCTTCCCTATTTGGTTTGAGGCGTCATACGCCCCTTCGCCGCATTGATGAAGTCAGCCACAAGGGTTATAATTCATAATCTCCACATCGAGTTCCTCTGTGCTGCTCGCATTGGTGTTCAATGCGCTCAGTAAATTCCCATCTGACAGCCGGCGGCAAGAACCCCTCCCATGTTGCGACATTTCTCCAGGGTATCTTCGGTCAAGGCGCCTGTAGAAATCACAGGGTCATAGACCTTTTTGAACTTATAGCCCTGGGCAATCCGTTCGATACTCCTCAGGGCACCAGTACCGTCATTACCAGCGCTGATAAAGACCACGTAGGGTTTTCTCAAGACCTTATCCTGGGCGAGGTAAAAAGTCCTGTCAAAAAAATCCTTGACCATGCCTGACATATAGCCAAAGTTCTCCGGTGTACCAATCGCCAGACCGTCCGCCTCTAAAAGATCATCGAGGGTGGCGTCTTGCGCTTTTTTTATCATAACTTCGGTATTTTCAATGCCGCGGCTCCCTTCTGCAACGGCTAAGGCCATCTTTTCTGTATTCCCCGTCTGTGAGTGATAGATAATTAATATTCTGGACATGTCTCCCATCGTCTCCTACGTGTAAACAAATACTATAAAAGTTGGACTGTCAAATCAAACAAAAATAAGACCTTTGAAAAAAAGTTAAAATCTGTTAAGAACTCGATGGTTAAGTATAATCTGAAAAGAGTTGCATTTATGCAACTATAACCCTCTTCCAGAGTCGCTAAGATGCAACTTACTCCGGCTCACTTTTCTTCCAGACGTATTCAAGTAGTTGAAATACAAAATGTTCAAGATATACACCTTTTTGGCGTTATTTTTGTTTTATCTTATCACATCACAGGAGTGGGAAAATATGAGGGGTCTTGTCTGCCCCCTAACTGTAATGCGGCAATGGTACACGGGAGGGGGGGAAATGTCGCCACTGGAGGAGACACCTTACCAGGGGTATAGATCCCATGAGGTGGGTGAGGTAGAGGTCTTTGAGGAGTTTGAGGAGGGCCTTGCCGATCTTGATGGCTTTTCCCATATTATCCTCCTGTATCTCTTCCATAAATCTGACAGCTACTCTCTTAAAGTAAAACCGTTTCTGGATGATAGTCTCCGGGGCCTTTTTGCCACCCGGCATCCCGGAAGGCCCAATCCCATTGGATTATCTGTGGTAAAGCTCCTTTCAAGGAGAAAGAATATATTGCGGATCGCAGAAATAGACGCCCTGGATGGCACCCCTCTTCTCGATATCAAGCCCTATGTCCCTCAATTTGATCAGAGGGAGAAGGTAAAGGTTGGCTGGCTTGAGGGTAAAAGAATTAACTCCCCGGAGAGGAGTTGCAGGCATTGATAAAAGAGAAATACTTTTTAAGAATTATTTTCGTGATGATCGTTCTTCTGGGCGTCTATCTCTATAACGATCACATTGCCACGAATTACCAAAACTCGAGAGATACGCAAATGCGGATGGCGCTGCTGGGGACTCTGGGGGGACCGGCCATTCCAATCATTGCCCAGTGTTGTACTTCGAGGAACCTGGCCGAAGGGATATATGCCCGCCGGAGCGACTTGCCGGGAGGGTTCTGTTTCCACTCCGATTGCGATGTGGTTGTTACGCCGGGTGTTCTCTCTGAGAAGGTCTATACCCTCAAGGTGATAAAGAAATGAAGAATATGGCCAGGCACATAAACCTCTGGTTGATGGCCTCTCAAAACCTGCGCCGCTACAGGGGAAAATCTCTTGCCGCTGAACGCTTATCTTTTTTGCAAGGGCAAGCACCGATCAAGCTTCAAATATCTTTGCGCATCGCCATTTCTTCCTAATTTTCCAATTTCCCCTGTGGTAGGCGTAACTTGCCAGCAAGGGTAAGGCGGAGGTTGCCTCGGCATAAACCATCTGTTCACAGGCCATATCCACCTTCCCCCACGAGGTCGCTTCCCTCAGCGTAGAACTGGAGCATGCTCCGTCCCTCACATCGGCAACGGTGATCTGCACGGCATACTTATGCGGGGGGACCTGCTTGCCTAATATCTCGGCACAGATCACCGTATCCTGGGCAAAATTTTTCGGGACTCCTCCCCCGATAACGAGGAGTCCCGTCGTTTCAGCCCCTATCTTGATCATGGTTAACTCTCTAAAATCCTTCACGGAATCAATGGAGCAATGTTCTTCAGGGTGCTGATACTGATGCAGGACAAGACCAAAACCGGCGCTGCTGTCGGAAAAGGCGGGACAGAAGATCGGCACATCATGTTCGTAGGCCACCTGAACGAGGGAATCCTTCTTTCTCGCGTGGACCGTCAGGTATCGCCCCATCTCTTGGATAAACTCCCGGGAAGAATAGGGTCGGGGGGGCAGGGCATCGGCGATTGCACTGATCGTTCTGTCACAAACCTGGAGTTCTTCTTCATCAATGAAGGTATCGTAGATCCTGTCTATATATAATCTTCTCAATAGCCTGTCATCCACAAAGGGGGTACCCTGGTAATGTCTGAATCCGAGGGCCTCGAAAAAATCCGTATCTACAATCGTAGCGCCGGTGGCAACGATCACATCCACCATATTGTACTTTACGAGATCAGAATAGATCTGCATGCAACCAGCGGCGCTTGTACTGCCGGCTACAGTCAGTATGATGGCACAATCCGGGTCCATAAGCATTCTGTCGTATATGTCCGAGGCCACGGCAAGATCCCTTGCCGTGAAGGACATCCCCCTCATGGCCCGAATGATATCCACAGCATTGATGGATGTTATATCAATGTGCTCAACCGGTGTCTTCAAGTAATCCTTCTTTTCCATAACACCTTACACCTTCAAGGTTAAAAGTTAAAAAAGCTGAAAGCTGATTAGAAGGATAACTAAAGTAAGGAGATGGGAGATCCCCAGTTCCTCTCTCCTTGTCGTAACCCTTTCCTTGACCTCCTGACTCATCACAACATCATCCGGCCAGGGCCGTGGATGACCATCCTCCCGTCCCTTTCGCGTGGCATCAATAACCGCCTGGTTACCCCTGACGACAATATCCCTCAGGGGATCCACATTATTGAATCCTTTCCATAACAGGAGAGAATTATCAGAGAGATCAATATCTGCATCGTAAAGGACAGCGATACTTTGCGGTGGTATTGTCTTCGCAAGGAAAAGCAATTTCGTAAAAAAGCGCCCCCTTTTCCCAAGCCCCTTATCCACCTGTAAAAGGATAAGTGGATGCACTACAGAGGTAAACGGCATCCGGCAGGAGAGAAAGCCTTCATCCAGCGCCTTGAGTTCTCTGAGGATTTCCCCTGCCGCCGGCAATTCCACACCATCACGATGCAGACTTCCGGTCTCCCTGGGAACCTCTCCCCTGATCCTCTCCGTGGCGTCAATCCCTATCTTTCCTCCAAAGAGGGGATTAGGCGCCGCGTGATCGAGAACGTCCAGTATCCCCTCGGTGATGACAAGATCGCTCTTTAAGTCAACTGTATCGAGAATCTTTGTAAAAAGCCCCTTGAGATCGCGAAGGTCGGCAGCGCCATCCACCACGACGATCATCTTACAGAAACTCATCTGGCCGGCTCCCCAAAGGCCGTGGATCGCCTTCCTCGGATGGCCGGGATATTCCTTATCAAGGGCAACAATGGTAATATTGTGAAAAACACCTTCCCAGGGCATGACATAATCCGCGATTTCCGGCATGGTGGCCTGCAGCAGGGGAAGAAAGAGCCTTTCTGTTGCCTTTGCCAGATAGCAGTCTTCCATCGGGGGCCGGCCAACGACCGTGGCGCTGTAAACGGCATTTTTCCGGTGGGTTATGGCGGTTACATGAAAGACAGGATAATCATCCTGGAGGGAGTAGTACCCCGTGTGATCACCGAATGGTCCTTCCAGTCTCCTCTCCTCCGGGACGATGTAACCTTCGAGGACAATCTCCGCCTCCGCAGGAACCTCCATATCCACGGTGATCCCCTTTACCATCTCCACCGGTTTGCCCCGGATGAATCCGGCCAGGATCATCTCGTCAATACCACGGGGCAGGGGAGCGGTTGCCGCATAGGTAACGGCGGGATCTGTGCCGATGGCTACCGCCACTTCCATCCTTTTACCGGCTCTGCGGTACTCATTAAAATAATGCGAACCGTCCTTGTGGATATGCCAGTGCATCCCCGTAGTATTCTTATCAAAGACCTGAAGACGGTACATACCGGCATTTCTCTTTCCGGTGGTGAGACTTTTAGTGAATACAACGGGTAGGGTGATAAAAGGACCGCCGTCACCGGGCCAGCAATGGAGGACCGGCAATTTGCTCAGGCCAACCTGATCACCCCTCAAAACAACCTCCTGACAGGGGGGATGGGCCATCCTGACAACCTTGGGGAGGTACCACCCCCAGCTCAGGACCCTGGTCAGGAACTGGAGTTTCTCCCTCAAGGTCTTCGGCGGGGCCTGTTCCAGTATCTCCTTTACCCTTCTCTCCAGATCGTCCAGATTCCTCACCCCCAAGGCGAGGGCAATCCTCTTTGCACTGCCAAAGGCATTGGTAATCACGGGAAAGGAAGAACCGTCCACTTGCTCAAAGAGCAACGCCTTGCCGCCGGATGGGCCCTTGGAGACCCTGTCCGTTATCTCGGTGATCTCAAGGAAAGAAGAGACGGGGGCCTTGATCCTCACCAGTTCTCCCTCCGCTTCGAGGACCCGAACGAAGTCAGTCAGATTCCTGTAATTCTTCTTCTCAGGCATGTCTCTCCCCCCACCTCGGGATCAGGTGGTGTTCCAGATGAAGGTGATCGAGTATCCTCCCCACCATAAAGTTCACCAGATCGGCGATTCCTTGCGGCCGGTGATAAAAGGGAGGACTCGCCGGCATGATCACGGCGCCGGCCTCCGTTGCCGCGACCATATTTCGCAGATGGATCAGGCTTACCGGGGTCTCCCTGGGAACCAGGACGAGGGGACGCCTCTCCTTCAGGGTAACGTCGGCGGCCCTTTCGATCAGATTGCCGGCGTGGCCTGCGGCAATAGTAGAAAGAGTCCTCATGGAACAGGGAACGACCACCATCCCGGAGGACTGAAAGGAACCACTGGCTGGTGGGGCGAACATATCGCCGATGGGGTGCAGGATTAAATCGCCTGCCGCTGTTTTGGGTCTCAGTTTCCGGGCGATGAAGTCATCCAGAGTTTCATCATGCCAGTCCTGCTCATAACGCATGATATCCCAACCCATGGCGGATACGATGAGATGGATCTCAAGAGGCATCGTCAGCAGGATCTCGAGAAGCCTCACCGCATAAACGGTACCGGAAGCGCCGGTTGTCCCCACAATAATCCGTTTTTTCAAAACATCCTCCCCACCATCTCCTCGGTCAGCAAAGCGGCAAATAAGAGGAGAGAAATGACGCTGTTTACGTGATAAAAGGCGATGTTGACTCTTGAGAGATCATCCGGTTTGACAAGTCTGTGCTCTACGATCAGAAGAATACCGATGACAGAGACAAAGGTGAGATAATAGGGGCTGAGGGCAAAGATCCGCCAGAGAGATAAAAGTGACAGGAAGGCGATCAAATGGAGGAGCGAGGAAAAACGCATGGCTCTCGCCAGGCCGAACCTTGCCGGCATGGAGTAGAGCCTCTGCCGGCGGTCAAACTCCATATCCTGGCAGGCGTAGAGAATATCGAACCCGGCGATGTAGGTGCAAAGGGTCAGGGACAGGGCCAATATCTTGGCAGAAAATGTTCCCGTTACGGCAACCCAGACCGCTATGGGTACCAACCCCTGGACCAATCCCAGGACAATGTGTGATAACCAGGTAAACCTCTTCGTGTAGGAATAACCGAAGAGGGCAAGCAAAACGGGGAAGGAAAACCAGAAGCAGATTTCAGAGATGGCCGCTGCCGCAAGGATAAAAAGGATACTTGAACCTGTGATGAAGATCGCCGTTTCCCGGAGAGAAATACGGCCGGCGGGAATCTCCCTTTCCGCGGTCCGCGGATTTTCCGCATCGTCCTTTGCATCGGCAAAACGGTTGAACCCCATGGCGGCGGATCTGGCTCCTACCATCGCCACAATAACCAAAAAGACGAGACGGGAGGTAATAGGATGCTCTCTGTGCGCCAGAAGGAGAGCAGCGAGAGCAAAGGGCAGGGCAAAGACGGTATGGGAAAATTTAATCATCCGCCCGTAGGTGACAACCCTGGAATACCATCTGAAAATCTCTTCTGCAAACAGGGCTTTTCTTATCATCTCCTCCTCTGTTATGAGTCCCATTTCTCTGCCTGCTGGATTTTTTAACACAAAAATTAAGAAATAACAAGACGGCATCACTCAGGGATTGCTTATTGACAATATTTTAGAGAAGGATAAAATGCGGCGGAAGATGGACATCAATTTTCGTGACCAACAACTCATTCCCGCATGGGAGAAGTTTCAGAAGGGCGAGAGACTTTCCCTGCAAGACGGTCTGGTGATGTTCCGTACAGGCGACATCATCTCCCTCGGTAAGATGGCGCATGCCGCTCAGCAACAGAAGAGTGGAGACGCCGCCTACTTCGCCCTCAACCAGAAGATCGAACCAACAAACATCTGTGTACTCTCCTGCAGGTTTTGCGCCTTTGCCGCCAAGCGGGGCAGGCCCGGCGCTTACGAGATGACCATCGAGGATATCCTGGGCAGGCTGACACCCCATGTCCAAGAAGTACACATCACCGGCGCCCTCCACCCGGATTGGGAGTGGCAGCACTACCTCCAGATGATCTCCGCGATCAGGAAGAACTTCTCGAACATCAACATCAAGGCCTTCACCGCCGTGGAAGCCGATTTCTTCCGCAGGAAATTCAAACTTCCCCTCGCAGAGATCCTTCTCCAGTTGAAGGAGGCAGGACTGGACACAATGCCGGGGGGTGGGGCGGAGGTCTTTTCGGAACGTATCCGCAAACTACTCTTTCCTCAGAAGATCGGCGCGGAGACCTGGCTCGAGGTGCACAAAACCGCACACCGGCTTGGCATCCCCACGAATGCAACGCTCCTTTACGGCCATCTCGAGACATACGAAGAACGGCTGATTCACATGATCAAGCTCCGGGAGGCACAGGATGAAACGGGCGGTTTTTTTGCGTTTATCCCCCTTGCCTTCCAGGCCGGCAGTACGGGGATTAGACCCCAAAGCGGTTTCTCCTCCGCCATTGACGACTTAAAAACAATCGCCGTTTCACGCCTGATGCTGGATAACTTTCCCCATATCAAGGCGTACTGGGTCATGCTGACGGAGGAGATCGCCTCCGTGGCCCTGAACTTCGGGGCTGATGACATGGATGGAACCGTGGGAGGGGAGAGAATCGCACACGATGCCGGGGCAACAAGCCCGACAGCGCTGGCAAAAGAGCGGATCATCAGGATCATCAAAGATGCCCGAAAGATACCGGTGGAACGCGATGCCTATTATAACCCACTGAACATCTATGCCGAAGATGTCATCGGGAAGATTCCCTACCTTAATTCCGTCCCCTTCTACGAATATTTTGAGAAGGGAGAATTCAAAATTTTACCGGTTACACCGCGGCAGATGGGAGCCTTGTCGAGGAAGGGACAGATTGATGCCGCCCCCTTCTCGCTGATGGATTATCTCGCCCAGGAAGACAGTCTTGAGACGATGAGCTGCTGCATTGCCGGACGTGATCAGATTAAGAGTATCATGCTCTTTGCGAGGGAAGACTGGGCCGGCCTCGCGGAGAAAAACATCGGCATCACGGACGAAACGGCGACGTCGGTAAAACTGCTCCATGTCCTCCTCGAGAAAAAATACGGGTTGAGAGCGAACTTCATACGCATGCATCTCGGGGTCAATGATTACCATGCGTTTGCCGCGGTGCTGCTCATCGGTGATGAGGCATTAAAACGTAAAAAATACGGTCTTCCCGGGTTTGAACTCGTGTACGACCTTGCCAGGGAATGGCACGATTGGCAAAAACTCCCCTTTGTCTTTGCCGTGTGGGCGCAGAAAAAATCTCTACCGGCCGCTAAAAAGCTGGAACTGCAACAGGCGCTGCAAAAATCCCTCGAGAGGGCAGAGGATGAACTCGATTCTATCGGTTGCCTGCATGGAAAAAGGATCGGCCTGTCTCCCCCAGAGACTAAAGAATACCTTGAAGGATTTATTTACCGCCTTGGAGAGCGTGAGATGAAGGCCATATCAGTCTTTCGGAAGTTGCTGGAAGAGGTTGAAGAGGCAGGGAAAAGTTAAAAGTTGGAAGTGCCTAAAGTTGGAAATTAAAAAACTTTAGCTGATCTTTAACAGTTGCCAAAAAATAGTTTAGCTATTCTGTATAGATAAGTGTC
>JASEGZ010000009.1 GCA_030018935.1 Syntrophales bacterium | reverse complement strand
AGGCACGTAGCTCAGGGGGAGAGCGCCATCCTGACGCGGTGGATGTCCAGGGTTCAAATCCCTGCGTGCCTACCATTTTTAAAATCAGATAAAAACTTAGTAACTGTTCAGGTAGGCTTGAGAGGGGCATCAGAGGAATCATGTGGTGATGCCCTTTCCTTTGTTGGCCTTTGTTGGTTCAAGTCTGAGACTTGAACCAACAAAGTGGGAGTTGGAAAGCTAAGACGATGAAGGAAATCAAGATCACCTTACCGGATGGTTTGAGGGTCTCATATCCCGCCGGAGTTACCATAAAGGAGATCATTGCCTCGTGGAGGCACGATCTGTCTTCTATAGTTGCGGCTAAGGTGAATGGTGTTCCTGCGGATTTAAGCCATCCCCTTGGGGAAGATGTGTCT
This sequence comes from Syntrophales bacterium, assembly GCA_030018935.1. NCBI lineage: Bacteria > Pseudomonadati > Thermodesulfobacteriota > Syntrophia > Syntrophales > Syntrophales bacterium. Next base: position 51,564 of record JASEGZ010000009.1, on the reverse strand, counting down.
CTCGATGTGATTGATCTTGAGTCCAGAGAGGGTCTGGGGATTCTCAGACACAGCATGTCACATGTGATGGCCCAGGCTGTCAAGGAAATCTTCAAAGATGTTCAGGTTAGCATAGGTCCTGCCACTGAAGATGGTTTTTACTACGATTTTGAGTACGATAGAGGATTTACCCCGGAAGATATTGAAAAGATCGAGGTCCGCATGAGGGAAATAGCCGCTGCTGATTATCCATTTCAACGCAAAGAGGTATCGAGAGATGAAGCTGTTTCCCAGTTCAAGGAGAGGGGTGAGTCGTACAAGGTTGAGCTTTTAAATGATCTGCCGGAAGACGTAGAAACGGTCAGTCTCTACAGTCAAGGGGGATACCTGGACCTCTGCCGTGGACCACATATCTCCTCGACAGGGATGATCAGGGCCTTCAAGCTGTTGAATGTGGCAGGTGCCTACTGGCGGGGTAACGAGAAAAATAAGATGCTCCAGCGGATCTATGGAACCGGCTTTGCGACGGAAGAGGCGCTCGCTGAATCTCTCCAACTAATCGAAGAGGCCAAAAAGAGAGATCACCGGAAGCTGGGAAAAGAACTGAACCTTTTTCAGATAAATGAGGAAGCAGGAGCAGGGCTGGTCATTTTCCATCACAAAGGCGCCATATTGAGGGAAATCATTGAAGACTGGGAGAAGAAAGAACACTTGAAGCGTGGTTATAAAATGGTGATGGGGCCGCAGATCTTAAAGCTCGATCTCTGGAAAAAATCGGGGCACTTCGATCATTACCGGGATAGTATGTATTTTACCGAGGTGGAAGGTCAGTCGTACGGTGTAAAACCCATGAACTGCCTCTCCCACATGCTGATATACAAAGCAAATATCCACAGTTACCGGGATTTGCCCGTCCGGTACTTTGAGCTCGGCACTGTTCTCCGGCACGAAAAGACCGGAGTTCTTCATGGTCTCATGCGGGTGCGACAGTTTACCCAGGATGATGCCCATATCCTCTGTACACCGGAACAACTAAATGCCGAAATTAAGGCAATTGCCGATTTTGTCGCTTATGCGATGGACATCTTCGGCTTTAGCTATGAGGTAGAACTCAGCACAAGGCCGGAAAACTCTATCGGTTCGGATGAAAACTGGGAAATGGCCACGACTGCCTTAAAAGAGGTCCTGAAAGATAAGGGTATCGCCTATGAGATTAACGAAGGAGAGGGGGCATTTTACGGGCCAAAAATTGACTTCAAGCTGAAGGATGCCCTGAAGAGAAAATGGCAATGTGCCACGATTCAGTGCGATTTTACCATGCCTGAGCGGTTCGATCTCAGCTACATAGGTGCAGATGGACAAAAGCACCGGCCTGTGATGTTGCACAGGGTGATTCTGGGGGCTATAGAACGATTCATGGGAGTATTGATTGAACATTACGGGGGGGCTTTTCCTGTCTGGCTCTCGCCGGTCCAGGGTATTCTCCTTACCGTAACGGACAGGCATATCCCCTATGCTGAGAAGGTTTACGGTCATCTGGTTGATGCCGATTGCCGGATAGAGAAGGACTTCAGAAATGAAAAATTGGGATACAAGATCAGGGAGGCACAGATGATGAAGATTCCCTACATGCTGGTGATCGGAGACAGGGAAATGGAATCGGGCCGGATTTCTCCCCGCGAGCGGGATGGAAAGAACCTGGAAACCATTGGTGTGGAAAATTTTATTGACCTGATTCGGGAAAAGTGCACACAGTTTAAATGAGTGTGAAGTTTGAAGTGAGCTAAAATGCCTAAAGTCACAGAAAAATCAAAAACTTTAGTCACTTCACACTTTAGTTCACTTTAGTCACTTTTCCGCTTTATCCGGGTTAGGAGGTGTCGTATAGTCAAGGAATTAAGAGTAAACCGCGAAATCAGGGCTGCCACTGTCAGGGTTATTGATCCTGACGGGCAACAGCTGGGTGTTATGTCTGTGGCAGATGCCCTGGCGGAAGCTGGTAAGGTGGGTCTGGATCTGGTAGAGGTATCTCCCGCTTCTACACCGCCTGTTTGCAGGATCATGGACTATGGAAAATTCAGATACCAGCAGAGCAAGAAGCTCCAGGTGGCGAAGAAAAGCCAGAGTACGATTCAGATCAAGGAGATCAGGGTAAGACCCAAGACCGTGGAACACGATTTACAGAGGAAGATCAAGCATATTAAAAAATTTCTCGATCAACGCGATAAGGTGAAAATAACAATGATTTTCAGGGGACGGGAAATCACCTACACCGACATGGGCATGAAGATCATGGAGGAGGTAAAAAATGCGCTGGCAGACACATGTATTATTGAGCAACATCCCAGGAGGGAGGGGAGAAATATGACCATGATTGTGGCGCCAAAGAAGTGACAGTAACTACCTGGGAGAGCAGTTACAAGTGACGTAACTGCTCAGGAGTCAGAAGTCAGGAGCCAGAATCCAGAATAGAAGCACAGTACTGGTATTCTTCAAGAGAAGCTTTTGTAATATTATACCTGGCTTTATCCGGCTTTGCCTTTTTCTTAAAGCTGGCTCCTGAATTCTGGCTCCTGGCTCCTGAGTAGTTACCAAGTGACAAGGGAATAATGAGGTGATTGTATGCCAAAGTTAAAAACACACAGGGGGATGGCAAAGCGATTTTCCGTTACAGGAACGGGAAAGATAAAGAGGAGTAAGGCCTATGCGAGCCATCTCCTAACAAAGAAGACGGCAAAAAGGAAGAGAAATTTGAGAAAATCTACCATTCTCGATAAGACGAACGCCGGGGCGATTAGGAGGTTGATCCCATGTCTTTGGTCGTAAGTCGTAAGTCATTATGTCAATGACATATGACGTACGACATATGACGTATGACGTATGACGTATGACGTATGACATATGACATATGACGTATGACTTATGTTGTATAAGGAGATAGAATAAGATGGCGAGGGTAAAGAGAAGCATAACCGCCAAGAAAAAGAGGAGAAAGATCCTGAAAATGGCAAAAGGGTACTTCGGCGCCAGAAGCCGCTTGTTAAGAACAGCTACGGAAGCGGTAGAGAGGGCCATGAAGTATGCTTACAGGGACAGGAGGACAAGGAAGAGAGATTTCAGGAAACTATGGATCGCCCGTATCAATGCCGCTGCCCGTACGCAAGATATGTCATACAGCCGGTTGATCGCAGGTATGAAAAAAGCGGGCGTGGTGATTGACAGGAAGATAATGGCCGACCTGGCCATTCATGATCCCCAGGCATTTTCAGAGGTCGTCACCCTTGTCAAGGCCAGGCTAACAGCGTGATAGGAAACCTTGAAGAACTGCAAAAAAAGGCGGAAGCCGACCTAAGTCTCGCAAAGACGCAAGAGGAGGTTCTTGCCGTCAGGACTAAGTATCTCGGGAGAAATGGTCTTCTAACCAGGATTCTCCGGGACATCAGGAGTGTCACACCTGAAGAGAGGCCTCTCTTCGGGAAACTTGGTAATGTCATCAAAGAAACCCTTTCCGAGAAGATAGAGAATATCCTGAGAGGGATAGCCGAAAGGAACAGAGAAGAGGCTCTCCACCATGAAAAGATTGATGTGACTCTCCCCGGCAGGGGGGTGAGGCATGGCCGCATCCATCCAGTAACTCAGGTCTGTCAGGAGATATGCGGTATATTTGCCGGGTTTGGATTCTCGGTTGTTGAAGGCCCGGAAGTCGAACTGGATCACTACAACTTCGAGGCCCTGAACATTCCCAAGGACCATCCTGCGAGGGATATGCAGGACACGTTCTATGTGGAAGATAATATCGTCCTGCGCACCCACACATCTCCCGTCCAGATCAGGGTCATGGAAAAGCAACGGCCACCGGTAAGGATCCTCTCACCCGGGCGGGTGTACCGGCCCGATTCGGACATCTCCCACACCCCCATGTTCCACCAGATTGAGGGTTTGCTGGTTGACAGGGAAATTACCTTTGGAGACCTGAAAGGCATTCTCACATCCTTTCTCAAACAGGTTTTTGGTGAGGATACAACCCTGAGATTTCGCCCCAGTTTTTTCCCTTTCACAGAGCCTTCCGCCGAGGTGGATATTCGGTGCGTCATGTGCCACGGTAATGGCTGCCAGGTATGCGGTCAGAGCGGATGGCTTGAAATCCTCGGCTCGGGGATGGTGGATCCCGAGGTGTTCAAGAACGTAGGCTACGACCCGGAAGAGGTGTCAGGCTTTGCCTTCGGCCTTGGCCTGGAGCGAATCGCCATGCTCAAATACGGGATAGCGGATATCCGGCTGTTTTTTGAGAATGACTGGAGATTCCTGGAGCAGTTTTAATCATGCTTCTCAGTCTGAGATGGCTTAAAGATTATGTGGATATAGAGCTCACGCCCGTGGAACTTGCCGGGTGTTTGACCATGGCAGGTCTTGAAGTGGATGCCATCCATGAGAGGGGCCCCTCCTTTACCGGAACGGTTGTGGCAAAGATTCTCTCTATTAAACCCCATCCCGAAGCCGATAAACTTTCCCTCTGTGAGGTAACCACAGGGGAAGACGCGTATCCTGTGGTCTGTGGCGCCGGGAATATACATCCCGGTGATGTTGTTCCCCTGGCAAAAGTGGGGGCAACGATACCGGATGGTATCACCATCAAGAGATCAATGATCAGAGGAAAGGTCTCGGAGGGGATGCTTTGCTCCGAGAAGGATCTCGGCCTCGGTGAGGACACGACAGGGGTCATGATCCTTCCCGCCGACCTTACTATCGGTCGTAACCTAACAGATGCCCTTGATTTAAAAGATACAGTTCTCGATGTCGTGATCACACCCAACCGTGCCGACTGTCTGTCTGTTATTGGTGTGGCCCGTGAGATTGCAGCGATTACCGGGAGAAAACTGAGGTATCCCCGGATCACATTTTCGGAAGAGGGGGAAGACATCCATCACGTTACGTCGGTTGCGATCCTCGATCCAGACCTCTGCCCCCGCTACAGTGCCAGAGTTATCAGGAACGTCAGGGTAAAACCTTTTCCCCTCTGGATGCGCTTGAGACTTGAAGCGGTGGGCCTGCGGGCCATTAACAATATTGTTGATTGCACCAATTTTGTCATGATGGAATTAGGCCAGCCCCTACATGCCTTCGATTACCATCTCCTCGAAGAGGGTCGCATCGTGGTCAGAAGATCCCGCCCGGGGGAGATATTCACATCCCTCGATGGGAAGGAGAGGAACCTCCCGGCAGATACGGTACTGATCTGCGATGGCGCGAAACCTGTGGCCATCGGTGGTATCATGGGCGGACTTAATTCCGAGGTCAGAGAGAATACAGAAACTGTTCTTCTGGAAAGCGCCTATTTCAATCCCTCCTCTATTCGTAGGTCAGCGAGAACGCTGGGGATGGGTACGGAGTCATCCTTCAGGTTTGAGCGTGGTTGCGACCCCGTGGGGGTGATCAGGGCGCTGAACAGGGCGGCCCAGTTAATCGCGGACTTTTCTGGTGGGCAGATCTGTAAGAATTACATTGATCAGTATCCTAAAAGGATAGAAACGGTAAGTATCCCCCTCCGGCCCAAAAAGGTCAAACAAGTCCTCGGCACCGCGATTGACAGCAGTGAAATGATCGGAATTCTAAAAAGCCTCGAAGTGATCGTCAACAAGGTGGACAGGGATGAGGGGGTGTACCAGGTTAATCCACCCACATTCAGGGTGGATATTACGAGAGAGATTGACCTTATCGAAGAGATCGCCAGGCTCTACGGTTATGACCGCATACCCATAAAACTGCCCAATGTTTCTGTTACGCCAGTCACAAAGGATCCCAAAAAGATCCTCGAAGACAGGATAAGGATAGTTCTTGTGGGATATGGATATTCCGAGGTAATCAATTACAGCTTTATCTGTCCTGGGTCGGTGGATATTCTCGCCCTAAGAAAAGATGACGAACGGCGGCAACTGGTGAGGATAAAAAATCCCCTCACGGAAGATCAGTCAGTGATGAGAACAACCATTGTCTACAGCCTTCTTAATACATACGAGAAAAACACCCGGGACGGCTGTTTTGACCTCAAGATATTCGAGATAGGAAGGGTCTTCTTCCAGAGAAAAGAGGGTGAACTTCCCTGCGAGAAGAACCACCTTGGCTGTCTCCTTGCAGGCTTACGGTATGATGACTTCTGGCGCTCTAAGTTGCACGCAGATTTTTATGATCTGAAGGGATGTGTTGAAGGTCTTTTTGATAATCTAAAAATTTCGGATGTAAAATTTAGCTTAGATAACCCGGAGACCTTTCTCCACCCGGGAAGGTCCTGCAGAATCTACATCTGTGGTCAGTTTGTCGGGTTCCTGGGGGAGGTGCATCCAAATATTCTTACCAGTCTGGGCTTAAAAAATCGGGCTATAATCTGCGAGCTTGACTTAGATGTTCTGGCCGCCAAATTTCCCCACAGGGTCCTCTATAAGGAAGTTTCAAGATTCCCGTCAAGTTCGAGAGATGTGGCCTTTTTAGTCCCTGAAACCCTCGAGGCAGATAAGATAATTAATTTTGCCCTCGGAACCGGTGAAGAATTACTTGAAAAAGTTCACATTTTTGATATATACACGGGTCAGGGTATCCCGGAGGGGATGAAGAGTCTCGGATTGAGATTTTCATATCGTTCTTCCAGCAGGACATTGACGGACGTTGAAGTCAATCAGGTGCATAGTAGGATTGTAAAAAACATAGTTGCCTCAGCCGGGGCAAAAATCAGGGGAGAAGAAATGCAGCTTTAGGCATAAGATCAGAGGAGGAAAGAGATGACAAAGATTGACATAATCCAGAATGTATGTGACAAATTAGGGCTTTCAAAGAAAGATTCTGCAAAAATCGTGGAGTCGGTGTTTGATGTTATGAAAGACTGTCTGACGCGAGGTGAAAAGTTAAAGATTTCCGGTTTTGGCAATTTTATTATTAAGGAAAAGAAATCCCGCCGGGGCAGGAATCCCCAGACCGGCGGTGTTATAGAGATATCTGAGCGGAAAGTATTAACTTTCAAATCAAGCCAGGTGCTCCGCAAGGTGTTGAACGAATGAATATCGCCCTAATCTCGATGACAGATCACATAATCTAAAGTGAACGATCTTTTTTACGATCATGTCCAACCGTCCAGAAACCATCTCTGGCTGTCGTTACGATTCAACCTATCAAGACAGGCAAAATGCCTGCCATGCTTTATATTCCAACACTTTTTTTAACCTAAAAAAATTCGTTTTCCCCAATCCTTAGCCATAACCGTAGGATTTTGTATGGATACATTGATTCCCGACAAAGCATACTTTCGTATCGGTGAGGTCAGCAAAATACTCGGTGTTAAGCCTTATGTGATCAGGTACTGGGAATCTGAATTCAAAACGATAAAACCTATTCGTACAAAGTCCGATCAACGGCTTTACAGGAAAAAGGATGTCCAAGACCTGGTAATTATCAAAAACCTCCTCTATACGGACCGGTTCACCATCAGTGGTGCAAAAAAGCAACTGTTAAAAACAATAGGCGAAACGGTCCGTGCTGGTGAAGATCCCGATCAGAAACGGTTAGTAGAAATTAAAAGGGGATTGCAGCAGATCAGGGATATGGTGAGTTAATGTTTACTCGATCTCTTTGAAGCCTTAAGTGGATTGAGTTTTTGGACAGGTTCGCTGGTTTCCTTCTTGAGGTGTGATGCTTTTGGACAATTTCCGGATAGCCATTTGCTGGCAGGATCGGGATAGACCCTGCAATACTGACCAGCAGGATAATTTATAACATTATTGCAGGATTCGCACCTATCAATAATAACATGACATCTACCTCCATTAAATACGCAACCTTTCTTGGTCATAAAAGCGCATTCAGACCCGACTTTGATGGTTTGACAGACCATTATTAGAAATCCTCCCTTTCTATATCCTTAAATAGTAAGCGTTCAGTATCAGCTTTCAGTTTTCAGTGAAAGCGGGATGATACCAGGGGTAGAGGCGTATTGCAATACGCCCCTACCCCCAAGAAAAGTTCTCATACGTAAGTTTTTGTTTTGACCTGTCTTACTGATCGCTGATAGTTGACAGCTTATAATTACGAGGGGGGCTTAGCTAACAAAAAAAATAATCCATGTCAAGAAAAAAATTGTCACGCAGAGTTAATTGACTTCACGTAACATTTGTGTTAGTCAAGCTCGTCAATCTGCTAAAGGATGGGAGGGGCTCTTTCCAGGAAAATTCAGGAAACAGAAGATATAACCCAGGAACAAAATATTTTGGACTGCTATATCTTGTCTCTTTCAGTTGCGGAGCAAAGGAAAGCTAATCTTTTGACATGGTGGAAATAAGAACTTTTGAAATAAAAAACGAACTTGGCCTTCATGCGAGGGCTGCAGCCAAGATGGTAAACGTCTCAAACAAATATAAATCAAAGATATTTTTTGAAAGAGATGGTAAAGAAGTTAACGGAAAGAGCCTTCTCGGCATTTTAACACTTGCCTGTCCTTATGGAGGCCATATTACAATCAGGGCAGAGGGAATAGATGCCAGCGATGCCGTTAAAGCCCTCGGCAGGCTAATCGAAGGTAAATTTGGAGAAAATCAATGAGTTCTGATGTGTTGAAAAAGACCTATCTTTTAAAAGGAATTGGCGTTTCTCCTGGTATAGCAATAGGGAAGGCTTATCTGTTTAACCGTCTCGACCCCCAAATATCCTTTTACAAACTCAGCGATGCAAACCTTGTCTCCAAAGAGATAAAACGGTTCAAGAAAGCCCTGAAGGAATCTGAGAAACAACTCCTCGAAGTAAAAAATAAACTCGCTAATCTTGAGGTGATGGAGCCATTATACATTATGGATATCCATATTATGATTTTGAGAGACAAGAAATTCATCAATCATACGATCCAGCAAATCAAAGAGATGTCTGTCAATGCAGAATGGGCCGTGGGGATGACTATTGACAAATACAAAGAAATCTTCGCCAAGGTAGAAGATGATTATCTCAGGGGGCGGTTCAGCGATGTGCAGTACGTGGGACAGAGGGTTCTGAGGAATCTTGCCGGGGAAAAGCGAGAGGTAATTAATGTTGGTGAAGGGTTCATCATCGTTGCCCCAGATCTGTCGCCAGCGGATACAGCACAGATGAAGATTGAAAGGGTTCTCGGGTTTGCCACGGATATCGGGGGAAAGACCTCCCATACGGCCATTGTGGCCCAGGCGATTGAAATTCCTGCTGTTGTCGGCCTGGAAAACATTACCGGTGTAGTGCGGACTAATGACGATATTATTGTTGATGGTTCCTCCGGTTTGATCATTGTGAATCCCGCTCCAGAAATGTTAAAAAGGTACGAAGATAAAAAGGAGGATTACCAGCACGTCCAGGAGGATTTTCTTAAGGATGCCAATCTTCCTGCCATTACAAAAGACAATTATAGGGTGGAGATAGGGGGGAACATAGAATTTAGCGAGGAGATCCCTTCTGCGATAGCACATGGTGCAAATGGTATCGGCCTTTACAGAACTGAATTTATTTATATTAACAGGGAACAACTTCCGACGGAGGAGGAGCACTTTGCCAATTACAGACGCGTTATTGGGGTAGATGGTCTGACATGGTCAACCATTAGAACTTTTGATCTCGGTGGGGACAAGTTTTTCTCTGATCCCAAATTGGCCAAAGAGATGAATCCCCAGATGGGTTTAAGAGCGATCCGATTTTGCCTTAAGGAGGTTAACCTCTTTAAGATACAGTTGCGGGCCATTCTCCGTGCCAGCGCCTACGGCAAGACGAGGATACTGTTTCCCATGATCTCAGGGATCGAGGAGATTAGGGAAGCCAAAAAAATATTTTATGAAGTGAAAGATGAACTCCTTACCAGGGGTCTACCTTTGGGCAATGACATAGAGCTCGGTGTTATGATTGAAGTTCCCTCGGCGGTTATGATTGCCGATAAGCTGGCAAAGGAAGTGGATTTTTTCAGCATCGGGACCAACGACCTCATCCAGTATGCCTTAGCAATTGACAGGATCAACGAAAGGGTTACCTATTTATATGAACCACTTCACCCGGCAGTTTTGAGACTCATCAAACAAACGGTTGATGTTGGCCATGAAGCGGGTATACGGGTAGCCATGTGTGGGGAGATGGCGGGTGAACCGGCCTGCACGATGATCCTCCTCGGTCTGGAGCTGGATGAATTAAGTATGAATCCCTCAGCCATCCCGCGGATTAAAAAGATCATCAGGGAAACAACCCTGGAGGAATCCAAAGAACTCCTAAAAAAGGTAATGACCTTTTCCTCGGCAGTCGAGATTCGGGGATATGTAGGGAACTACATGCGTGAGCGATTCCCGGAAGTATTTCCCTTAAGCAATCTACGGGCTACTTACCCCTGATGGAATAAAAAGCAGATTTACCCCTGTATACGGCGTAATCACCAAGGTCTTCCTCGATCCTCAGAAGTTGATTATATTTTGCCAGCCGCTCACTTCTCGAGAGAGAACCGCTCTTAATCTGCCCGCAATTTGTCGCTACCGCCACATCGGCCATATAACTGTCTTCCGTTTCCCCGGACCTGTGGGATATCACCGTTGTATATCCTGCCTCCTTCGCCCTCTGCATCGTTTCCATGGTTTCGGTCAGGGTTCCGATCTGGTTGAGCTTGATCAGAATAGAATTGGCCACACCCAGAGAGATGCCTTTTTCCAGTCTTGTCTTGTTTGTTACGAAAATATCATCCCCCACGATTTGAATTTTAGAGCCCAGCTCACCTGTCAGGAGTTTCCACCCTTCCCAGTCATCTTCTGCCAGCCCATCCTCAATGGATATGATCGGGTATTTTTTGACCAGATCGCTGTAGAACCTGACCATCTCCTCCGCTGTTTTGTCAGGTTTCTCTTCCGCTGACAAGATGTATTTACCATCGCTGAAAAAGGAACTTGCTGCCGCATCGAGGGCGATAAATATATCCTTCCCGGGACTATATTTTGCTTTCTCAATAGCATCCATGATCAGGCAAAGGGCCTCTTCATTGGATTTGAGATTGGGTGCAAATCCACCCTCATCCCCCACCGCTGTGCTGTAACCTTTACTTTTCAGGACCGCCTTTAAATGGTGAAAAACCTCGGCACACATGCGGATTCCTTCCTTAAAACTTTGGGCACCAACCGGCATGATCATAAATTCCTGAATATCAACGTTATTGTCGGCATGCTTTCCACCATTTAAAATATTCGTCATAGGGATGGGGATATCCTTGGCGAAAATACCTCCTATATATCTGTACAGGGGCAGTTCTAAGGCCTCTGCCGCCGCTCTGGTACAGGCAAGGGAAACACCCAGGATGGCATTGGCCCCGAGGAAAGCCTTGTTCTCCGTAGCGTCCAGTGCAATCATCGCATAATCAATCTCTCTTTGCCTCATACAGTCCATGCCGATGATCTTCGGCCCAATTTTATGGATAATGTTGCTAACGGCCTTCTCCACACCTTTCCCGAGATACCGGTTTTTATCTCCGTCCCGGAGTTCAAGCATCTCATGTTCTCCCGTTGACGCACCCGATGGAACGGATGCGCGGCCGGTAATCCCTGAAATCAGTGTCACTTCCGCCTCTACAGTCGGGTTCCCCCTCGAGTCCAGTATTTCCCTTGCATGTACTCCAATAATTTCTGTCATATTATAGATCCTCCTTATATGGAATTCGTTATATACTATATCCTGCGGTTATTTCTCTGTTTTCCTATATACCAAACGGTAGCAATTTTCAATCCTATCTTCGAAAGCTATTCTCAAAAGTACATCTTGCAATACCATGAGGGGTACTAAAGTCCCTTGATATGTCCGCAGAATTTTTGTAAACTTCTCCCGCAGGAATCGTAAGGGAATGAATCGGATGTGACAGAAAGTAGAAAAACGGAGCTTTTCCTCCATCTAAAAAAATGGAAAGAATATGATGTCAGAAAAGATCATCTGCCAGAATAAGACGGCAAGGCACAACTACTCAATAGATGATACCTATGAAGCGGGTATTGTCCTTATGGGTACGGAAGTGAAGTCAGCGCGCGAGGGGAAGGTAAACCTGAAGGACAGCTATGCCCTGGTGAAGAATGATGAAGTGTATCTCCACGATATGCACATTGGTCCCTATTCACACGGCAACCGGTCCAATCACGATCCGTTGAGGGTACGGAAACTGTTACTTCACAGGAGAGAGATAAAGAAACTTTACGGCAAGTCCCGAGAAAAGGGACTAACGCTGGTTCCTTTAAAACTGTACTTCAAGAATGGGAAGGTAAAGGTGGAAATTGGCGTTGGCAGAGGTAAGAAACTATATGACAAAAGAGAGCACCTCAAGATGAGGCAGCACCGACGGGATATGGAAAAGGAGTTCAGCATGGGAAATCTTAAGCGATAACAACAGCGCCAGGCCAATATTTTTATTGACTTTAATATAAAAATGTTTATAATAAATGAAAATGATCTTTATATAACCTCTCAGAACAATTGGGGGCGCCACGGTTTCGACGGGGATAGTGAAGCTGTAGAAGCGTACCGAGGTTCCTACAGGCCTCGTTAAATAGGTAGGAAACATATAATCGCAGACAACTACGATTACGCTTTAGCCGCTTAGACGGCTAACGTTCTCCTGAATCCGCCTGTCGGTTCAGATGAGGACGTCATTAAGGCAGGATAGCTTTTCTCCCTTTCCTGGAGTGAGAAGGGCGACACAAAAACAGGATAGCACCGGATTAATCCTGCCTTTGGGAGTTTTCCGGGGCGAATACAAAGCAAGGGATATGTACGTAGAAGCTGCAGTGGAATATTTTCGGACGCGGGTTCGACTCCCGCCGCCTCCACCATAATGAATTTTTGGAGTTTTCTGCCTCGCCTTCGGCTCGGGCTTCGGCGGGCAGAGCATAAAGATAATTCCAAGGTCTTTTGAAATCTACCCAAAGTTTCCCACAAATAACCGGAAACAGTTGCCTATATTCATGAGGTGTGATTTAGTTACCAGGTATTCACACCTATAAAAAGATTAGATTGATCAGTTCAGCTTATATTCATCCTCCTTAAGGTATCTTGAATCAGAAAGGTGGGAATGATTCCCTCCCGGAGGATCACCGGAGGATGAGCGCTTACATCGAGGATAGTCGTTCCGCTCCCCCCCCGTGTCGGTCCCCCATCAACAACAGCATCAATACGATTCCCGAGATACTGAACAACTTCGCCGGCTGATAAGCATTCACCTTCCCCGGACAGATTGGCGCTGGTGGCCGTAATGGGATGGGAGAGGGTCTTTGTTAGGATGGTTGCTATGGGATGGCTGGAAATACGGATGCCAATCTTCCCTGTATCTCCCGTCAGCCGGGAGGGTATGCTCGAAGATGCCCTGAATACGAAGGTAAGTCCCCCCGGCCAGAATTTTTCCATGAGCCAGTGGGCGGTATCGGTTATTTCATCAACCAGGCCGATTAAATCTTTTCGGTCTCCGACAATCAGGGAGATTGGATTTTTAAAATCTCTTCCCTTGATCAGGAAGACCTTCTCCACAGCCTGTTCGTTTTTCCCGTCGGCACCCAGTCCATAAAAGGTCTCGGTGGGATAGGCGATAACCCCTCCCCTTCTCATGATCCGGACAGCTTCAGCGATCAAGGCTACATCGGGATTGGATGGGTCAATCTTCAGGATTTCTGGCATGAAATATCTTCTTGTCTTTTTTCGACCTCCCGTGCCATGTCCTGTATATAGGCCTGCAACTTTTCGCGCAGGTCCCCATCCTCCAGGGCCATGATCCTGACGGCCAGCAGGGCCGCATTTTTTGCCCCTGCCTTTCCGACGGCCATCGTGGCAACCGGTATCCCGCCAGGCATCTGCACGGTGGAGAGAAGGGCGTCCAGCCCCATGAGCGACGTGGCCTCGAGAGGGACACCGATGACCGGCAGGATGGTCTGGGAAGCGATTACCCCGGCGAGATGGGCTGCCGCTCCGGCCCCGACGATGATGACCCTGATGCCCCTTTGCGCCGCTGTTCGGGCAAAGGATGAGGTCCTCTCCGGCGAACGATGGGCCGACGTCAAAAAAACCTCGTAAGGGATGCCGAAGGTATCGAGTATCCGAATGGTCTCTTGCATGACAGGGAGGTCAGAGTCGCTCCCCATGACGACACTGACGGAGACCGCTGTTTTTTCTTCCATATTGATCATCTCCCATTAGTGTTTGAAGTGCCTTGTTCCGGTGAAGATCATCGCCATCCCGTGTTCATCGGCGGCGGCAATCACATCTTTATCCCTGATTGATTCGCCGGGTTGTACGACGGCTGTAATACCGGCTTCGGCGGCAATGTCAATGCCGTCACGAAAGGGAAAGAAGGCATCCGAGGCAAGAACGCATCCTTTCGTCGGCAGATTTGCTTTCATACCGGCGATCCTTACCGAATCCATCCGGCTCATCTGTCCTGCCCCCACGCCGACCAGTTGGTCTCTCGCGGCAAAGACAATGGCGTTTGATTTAACGTGTTTCACCACCCGCCAGGCAAAATCGAGGGCCTGGTACTCCTCTGCCGTTGGCGCCCTCCTGGTCACAACCTTTGCCTTTCTGATATCGAACTCCTCGCAGTCTCTGTCCTGGATGAGGAGCCCCCCCGCAACTCTCCTGAAGTCATAACCGGCAGGCTGTTTCCCGCAAGCCGGTGGGATCTCCAGGACCCTCATATCCTTTTTTCCGCCTAATATCGCGATGGCATCCCCGTCAAACGCCGGGGCGATGATAACCTCGATAAAGGTCTCTGTTATTGCTTCCGCCGTTTTCCTGTTCACCGGACGGTTGAAGGCGACAATCCCTCCGAAGGCGGATACGGGGTCTGTCTCCCGTGCTTTCCGATAGGCCTCTGAAATGTCGGAAGCGGAGGTCGCCGCACCGCAGGGGTTGGCGTGCTTGACAATCACCGCGGCGGGCAGTTCAAAGTCGGATACCATCTGCCAGGCCGCATCGCTGTCCATGATGTTGTTGTAGGATAATTCCTTTCCCTGGCGCTGCCGTGCATTGGATATGGCGGAAAGAGGGGGTCCCATCTCCCTGTAGAAGGCGGCCTTCTGATGGGGATTTTCCCCGTAGCGGAGGTCCTGCGCCTTAACAAACTGGAAGGTGAAGGTATCGGGAAATACCTTCATTCCCCCCTCGGGAACTATCCTGCCAAGATAGTTGGAAATGGCGGCATCGTATTTTGCCGTCAGTTGAAATGTCTTTACCGCCAGGGCAAAGTTGGTGTCCTCCGTGATCTTTCCCCCCGTTCCCCTCATCTCTTTTAATATTTTCGGGTAATCCTCGGGATCGGTCACGACACTGACAAAGCGGTAGTTTTTCGCCGCGGCCCGGAGCATGGTCGGCCCACCAATATCTATATTTTCCACGGCCTCCCGGAGAGTGCAGCCTTCTGCCACGGTATCCTCGAAGCGGTAGAGATTGACCACCACCATGTCAATCAGACCTATCCCCTGTTCTTTAAGGGCTCTCATGTGCCCTCCATCATTCCGCAGGGCCAGAAGACCACCGTGTATCTTCGGATGAAGTGTTTTTAACCTGCCGTCCATCATTTCGGGGAAACCGGTATAATCAGAGACATCCGTGACTTTTATTCCCTCGCTTCTCAGCTTGGAAGCCGTTCCCCCCGTGGAGAGGATCTCCACAGGAAATTGCGAAAGCTCCCTGGCAAACTCTACAATCCCTCTCTTGTCTGTAACACTGATCAGCGCCCGCCTGATTTCGTTCATTGCCATAATCTCCTGTTGAGTTATTTCAGGTAAACAGGAAGCTTTTTCTATCGCCCCCTGATTTCTTGCATATGCTGGATTCTCTTTTTGACTAACTCTTCTGTGCCGATGTCGGATCTGTGGTCCACGGGCCCCCTGATGGCCGCCACGGCGCTTTCCGCAATTTTTTCCGCCTCACCGAGGTGATCGGCTATGCCCACCACACCGATTGCTCTCGAGGTGGTCATATACAAACCGTCTTCCCTCCTGTCAACAGAAGAATAGTACAGCCGTGCGGCGCCCACATCGCCAACCTCAATTTTTGACGATAAAGATACAGAATCGGGATGCTCACCGGGGAGGCCGTATCCTTTCGGAACAATATATTTGCAAACAGTTGCCTTTCTCTCAAATTCCACATTCATCCTGTCGAGAGCGCCATCAATGATGGCCTTGCACAGATCAATAAAATCTGTTTTTAAGAGAGGGAGGACATTCATCGCCTCGGGATCACCGAAGCGGGCGTTATATTCAAGTAACTTGACGTCAGACCTTGTAACCATGAATCCACCGTACATGATCCCTTTGTAGTATTCTCCCGTCTCTCTATATATAGCATCGGCCACCTGCCGCGTAATGTTAAGACCTTCCGCGATGTCCTCAGGACGCAAAAAAGGCAGGGTATGGTCTTCACAGGAATATGAACCCATCCCCCCCGTGTTCGGGCCTCTATCGCCGGCAAATCGTCTCTTATGGTCCTGGACAGGGGGTGTTGCCACGACGGTTTTGCCGTCACAGAGGCACTGAAGGGAGAATTCTTCCCCCTCCATCCTCTCTTCAATAATCACATTCCCATATTCCTTCAGGATGGTCCGGCAGCAGTCCATCGCTTCTTCCCTGGTCTGAAAGTGATCTCCCTGCACCATGACCCCCTTGCCACCGGTCAGTCCATCGGGCTTGATGACAATACCGTCCAGTTCGTCGAGAAACTCCCTAATGCCATTCAGAGAGGAAAATGTCTTAAATCCTGGATTTCCCGGGATCCGGTATTTTTCGAATAAACGCCTCGTGAAGGACTTTGAAGTCTCGAGACGCGCCAGGTTCTTTGAGGGGCCCATGGACGGAATCCCCACCTCTCTCAGGGCATCGGCCACTCCATTGTTAAGTGGTTCTTCGGGACCGATCACGGCAAAATGAATATGACATGCCCTCGCAAATTCACTGATTGCCGGAAGTTCACTGTAGCTGCCAATGGTAACCTTTTCTGAAAGTGAGGCAATGCCGGGGTTGTTGGATTTCATGTAAGAGAAAAGTTTCGGTTGCCGGCTCGACCGGGCAAGGGCCTCAGCGATGGCGTGTTCCCGGGCGCCATTGCCGATCAAAAGTACGTTCAACATCTTGACATGTCCCTATCATTTGCTGCTGTAAGCCGCTGATCCTGGCGAAAAATGGTCTTTGCGAGGAATGGCGGTTCCCTGATGGAAGGTGAATTTAGAACCCTTATTGACGTTGGTTAAAAGGAGGGGGGTACTGGAAGTTTCCTGTGTTTTTCTTCTTCGACTTTCTTTTTTCTCTCAAACTCCATCCTTGCAAAATACTCCTTTTGTTTTGAACCTTGATCATCTCTATGGGCAGCTCCCTGCCACAATGCTTACAAACTATTGCATCTTCTTTAATAATCTCTGCACAGTAAGGGCACTTTTGAGTATACCCTTCAGATACCATAGGTGAAAGCACTGCAATAACAACAATAAGTAATGGGATAGCCGCACATAGTACAAACCACCATACGGGGCTACGACCTTTTCTTTTAGCTACAATGCTTCCGATAATGCCTGCAATGATAAACAGTAAGACATATCTAAGCAATGGGGTTCTCTACCTTTTTTATGATTATTCGTTTATCTCTTCTGTATATCACCTACGCCAATAAATGGCACAGCTCCACCGCCTGTAACCTGGGGGAGGATCCCATTCCATTTATCTATAGCCTTGAGATTGGCCTCTATCTTTCTTAGCTCTATAAGATCCGGTGAAATATTTGCCCTCTGCAGTCTCAGGGACTCTGCCTCTGCCCTGGCTGCTGTGATCTTCTGCTCTGCCTCAATCTTTATCCTATCCAGGTCTCTCTTTGCCTTTAGCGCAAGCTGTTCTGCTGTTTGCTTTGCCTCAATAGCCTCTGCAAATACTCGTGAGAAGCTGAATGCGACGATAGAAAATGCATCAACTGCTATGTTGTGCGCTATGAGTCTTTCAGCAAGGTTTGCCCTCATTGCCTCGCTTACCGCTGGCCTCTTTGTGATAAGCTCTTCTGCTGAATACCTGGCTGACACAGCTTTCATTACCTCTTGTATTGCAGGGTCTATAATACGCTCCTTGAATTCTACCCCAAGGGTTTGATAGACAACATTTGCCCTATCAGGTGTGACATGATAGTTAAGCGCAACCGATGATGTCACATCCTGAAGATCAGCCGAGCCGGATACGGCTTCAGTCACTGCCTTCTGCACCTTGACATCCATTATGGCAACCTTCTGCATGATAGGTATCCTGAAATGCAGTCCTTCATTCAACACCACATCTTGAACAGCGCCAAAATTAAGGACAACCCCTCTTTCACCAGCGCCAACCTGAACCCATGGCCTTAAAAACAACAGGAAAAACACCAGAATTGCTCCAATAATCCATGCCAGCCTGG
Source organism: Syntrophales bacterium (assembly GCA_030018935.1). NCBI lineage: Bacteria > Pseudomonadati > Thermodesulfobacteriota > Syntrophia > Syntrophales > Syntrophales bacterium. Next base: position 33,162 of record JASEGZ010000009.1, on the reverse strand, counting down.
GGACTTTCTTCATTATAGACTGCATGTCCTCTTTTGCCCTGTAAACATCTCTCTCATTCATTGTGCTACCTCCTTTTTTTTAGTTTTTTGATAATATCGGAAAAAATTCTCCGTGTCAAACAAATACGATAAAAATTGTTCTGTCTTTTCCATGCAAAATCTGGTATATCTTTCGGACAAAGAGCGAACGGCCAAAGAAGGCAGTCCGTTAAAAAAGACTGATCCGTTCGGGAATTATTTAACTCAAGACATTGTAAGCTTGGATCATCAGATTACATTCAACGTTGCCTCTCTCTTTTTTCTCTTCCTCCTCTCAGGATTTTTTTCCTGTTCCGAGGCCGCCCTCTTTTCCCTGACCTCCCTTCACCTGCACAAAATGGCAACGGAGCGTTCCCCCTTCCTGTCTTACGTTCTCAGTCTTCTCAAATACCCCCGGAGACTCCTGATCACCATTATCGTTGGTAACGAGACCGTAAATATCACTATATCTGTTCTGATGGCCTCTCTTTTCATCTATCTTCTCGGCACAGAGGGGAGGTGGGTTGCCATTGCGGTAACATCTTCCCTGCTCCTCATCCTCTTAGAGGGTATCCCGAAGACCTTTGGCGTTACCCGCCCCATACAGATTTCCTCATTTGTTGCCCCTCTTTTAATGTTCTTTTCCCGGATTGAACGACCCATCGTGTGGACCCTGGAGAGGGTATCCGGATGGTTTGTATCTCTTCCTCCACGAGATGATGCGAGGAATGGCGGTTCCCTGATGGAAGATGAATTTAGAACCCTTATTGACGTTGGTCAAAAGGAGGGGGTACTGGAAGAGTCCCAGCGGGATCTCATCCATCGGGTCTTCGATCTGGCCGATAAGCCTGTCTCAGAGGTTATGGTCCCCCGGGTAGATATATTTTGCCTTCCCATTTCCCTGAGTATGGAGGAGTTGGAAAGAGAAATTATCAAAACCGGGCATACAAAAACACCTATTTATGGAACTGACAAGGATGACATTCGGGGGATTCTGTTTGTTAGGGACCTTGTGGGTAGAATCTCAGGGAAAAGACCGGCTCATGTAGAAACACTTTTAAGAAAACCTTATTTCGTCCCCCTGGAAAAAAGTGTTGGTAGCCTGCTCCTGGATTTTCAGGTAAGGAAGATGCAAATTGCCATTGTGGTTGATGAATACGGCGGCGTTGCAGGTCTGGTGACCCTCGAAGATATTGTCGAGGACCTGTTTGAAGATATCTACGATGAATATGGTGTCAGGGGAAACCTGTGGGAGAGGATAGATGACAGAACGCTCATGGTGTCGGGTAAGTTGTCAACCGATGACCTCAACGACCTTATGGATATATCCATACCGGCGGAAGATTATGAAACGGTGGGTGGCTTCGTTTTCCATCTTTTCGGAAAACTGCCATCACCAGGGGAAGAGGTGCATTTTGGGGAGGGGGACTGTATCTTCAGAGTGGAAAGAATGGGCAAGGCCAGGATTTTAACGATAAGGGTAGAAAAAAAGGCTGAACAAGATGAGTGATAACCTCTTGTCTCTCCTATTGATAATACTTTGTTTATCTCTGGAAGGTTTGTTTTCCGGGGGAGAGATTGCCCTCATAAGCTCTGACATTAACAAGATCAGACAGAAGGCCAGAAGCGGATCACGATCCGCCGCGCTTACAATTAAACTTTTAGAAAGACCGGAGTGGTTTTTCGCAACAGCCCTGACGGGAACCAATTTATGCGCTGTTACCGGCACGACAGTTGCCACCGCTGTGTTTATATCTATCTTTGGAGCGGTTCAGGGTGGGATTATGTCCGCCGTAGTGATGGTGCCAACAGTCCTCCTTATGGCTGAGATCATTCCCAAGAGTATATGTCAGCAACATGCGGAATTTGTGGCCACAAGACTCTGCTGGTTTATCTGGATAGCATCATGGATACTGTTTCCCGTAGTCTATCTAATTTCGAGAATATCCCGGGGAACCGTTAGTATCTTTACGGGAGAAAAAGATGTTAGCCCCTCCCCTTATATAACGAGGGAGGGGTTAAAGGCCATTCTCAGCAACAGGGGACCCCGAAGTGACATTCTAAGCAGAGAAAAGGAGATGGTCAAGCGCATCTTTGATTTTAGTGAGGTGACTGTCGGTAAGATCATGGTTCCCTTATCTACGATGACTGCCCTGCCGGTGACGGCCACACTCCGGGAAGCTTCTCTGCTTGCGGCAGAAAAAAAATACCTGCGTATTCCCGTTTACCGCGACCAGACATTCAATATCACAGGTATTCTTCATTATTTTGATCTTCTCAATGCCTTGCACGGACATGACCAGGGGGGCCGGCCCCCCCTGTCTGAAGACGATACTACCGCCTCCTGTCTCAGACCGGCGGTATTTTATGTCCCAGAAACGAAACTGGCAAAAGAGCTTCTCGTTGAGCTACAGGGAAGGGGCGAAAGAATGGCTATTGTTGTTGATGAATACGGCGGCGCTGTGGGTATCGTAACAATTGAAGACATCCTGGAGGAGATCGTTGGTGAGATTGATGATGAATACGGAGAAAAACTGTACAAAAAGATCGGTCCGGGGAAGTATCTTTTCCAGGCACAGATCAGTGTGGAACAGATACGCCGGATGATTTCCCTCGAAATTCCTGAAGGAGACTATGAGACTCTGGGTGGATTTTTGCTTTACAGGATGGGAAGGATACCAAAGAGGAAGGAGACACTTAGAGATGGTGACATACTCTTTGTGATTGAAGATGCCGATATGAAAGCCATTAGAGAAGTTCTGGTTGTATTTCCTCCTGAGATCAAGTTAAGTGCCTAAAGTGAGCTAAAGTTAGAAGATATTACCTTAACTTTAGGCACTTCAGACACTTTTTCATTAGGTAAAAACATGACGGGAAAAAGAAGACGCTTGTGTACCATTATCCTTGCTGCCGGCAAGGGAACGAGAATGAAGTCTGATCTGGCAAAAGTGCTCTATCCTATTTGCGGGAAGCCCATGCTGACGTATCCGGTGGATGTGGCCAGGGCGGCTGGTTCAGAGAAAATTGTAGTCATCATCGGGCATCAGGCATCCCTCGTTAGAGAAGCCTTCAAGGATGAAGGATTAATCTTTGTCGAGCAACGCGAGCAGTTGGGTACCGGCCATGCCGTACTTCAGGCACAGGAACCATTCCCTGATTATGACGGTACCATCCTTATCCTCTGTGGTGATGTGCCCCTCCTCCGGTCTTCCACGGTTCGCGCCCTGTTTGAATATCATATTTCAGAAAACTCGGTAGTTACTGTTCTTACAGCTACCCACGATAATCCCTCAGGTTACGGGAGGGTGGTCAAGGGGGAAAGAGGGGAGGTCCTGAGAATTGTGGAGGAACGAGATACTACGGAGGAGGAGAAGAGAATCAGGGAGATAAATAGCGGGATATACTGCGTGGAAAGTAAATTTCTCTTTGAGGCACTGGCAAAAATTGGGCGTGAGAACACCCAGGAAGAGTATTATCTGACGGATATTGTTGAGATTGCATGCAGGGAGGGCCACCTGGTCAGATCGTTTACCGCAAGCGACCCCAAGGAAGTTATGGGTATCAACACACCTGACGACCTTAAAGTCGTATGTCGTATGTCATAAGTCATAAGTCATAAGTCATAAGAGGAGGGCCACGCTCCGTCGTGGCCATAAGACGTAAGACTATCCTTTCAGGGCCGGAGGGACTTTTAAGGGAACAACCACCGGCTTCACAAATCTCTTGACCAGCTCTTCCGTATCGCCGACATTCAATTTATGGAACAGGAAGGAAAGCTTATCTTCCAGTTCCTTACCGAGGGCATGCAACGTATCCGAGGGAAAATGCCATAGTTCTCTTTTGAAGGGACCAAACCCCTTCTTTCGGGTCTTATAAATAAACTGTTCCTCTGTATCGCCCTCTTTCCGCTCGCTGATGAGTTCCGTTTTTAGATAGTGGTAAATCTTATCCCTGAGCCCGGCAGGAAAGTTCTGACTGTCGTAAATGATATTTTGAAAGCCCGTCGCCAGATGGATCTCCGCCGTTTTGATCGCGGGGAATTTATCAAAGGCCTCATCGGGGAGGGTGGAGGCCCCATGTTGAACAGCACCGGCAAGGCCATATTCTGTCCTCGCAACCTCGGATAGCTCTTCAAGGGTAGCAAAATCAATCTTCACTTTAGCGATACTGCCATCTGGTAGAGGAACGCCGCCATGCGTGGTACCAGTCTGGACGCTGATCTTACTGATGCCCCTCAGATCTTCGCCGTTTTTTTTCAGTTCTTCGAGATAACCATCCATAAAGGCCCGCAACTCCTCGACAGTGCTGTTTTCCCCCCCTACTTCACCGATCTCACCGCCCACAGAAATTGTCACACCGGCAGGTTCCAGATCCCGGATCATGGTCGTCAACTCTGCCGCCAGGGTATAATTCATCTTCTGTTGTTCGGCCACCGTGGGTTTCGTCAGATCCACCAGTGTTGAGGTATCAATATCAATATTATAAAATCCGCCTTCTATAGCTTCCCAGATCAGATCTTTGACTGCCTGAACCTCTGCTGCCGGGTCTTTGAGGAATTTTTTTGCACTTACCTGGAAATGGTCCCCCTGCATAAACAGAGAACCACAGTACCCGCATTTGATGGCCGCAGCCGTCACTGCACTGGTGTATTCCGCCGGACGCTGGAGGGTATAACCGATCTCCGACCGGGCGATCTCAAAGATCACGGGCCCCACACGGTTCTTTATGGCGGCACGAATAACGGCCTGGGCAACTTCATAGGTGAGACCACGGATGTTGATGGCCGGTACCGTAAAACCAGACACCTCCTTGCGACCCATCGCCTCATAGAGAGACTGGATAGACGCAGAAACAACCCCAAGGGACGCCCCGGCCCGCCTGATCAGCCATCGGGCAGCTTCCCTCGTTTCTTGACAGGGACTGAAGACGGCGGAATAGATCAGAGCATCAATGAGAGAACACCGGAACCTCTCCTCATCAAGTACCATGACATCATCGCCGGCAACCTCCAGTATCCCCTCCAGACCTTTTTTCAACTGATCCATATTTTCATAAATCATAGAACTCACCCCTTTAGAGCTATGTAGCGGCCTGAGCTTCCTCCCGGAAGCACTTCACACGCTCGAAGTTGGGGAGATCCCGAAGACCGGGGGGATCCCCCCAACCTCCTGCACTATTTCAGGGTCTTTTCCATTTGCCTCTGGGCACGGCGGAACTGCGGGTCGGCACACTCTGTGCCATCGGTATCAATGAATTCCATCATCTCATAATATTTACATCGGCTGGCATCTATATTGAACATGCACATCAGCCCTGCTTCCCCCTCCAGAACAAAAATGGGCGGGTCTACAAGGAAGTTACTCCCCATCTTCAAGACCCCGCAAGATCCCCTTCCATCGGATGCATAGGCGTTTTCGGAAAAGTTCTTACACTTCCCACAGGCCTTATCGGGTACGGTTTCTCGACCTTCTACGCCTTTAGCCGTAGAGAACTGACTGGTCATACTCTTTCGCATCTGTTCCCATTCCTCTCTTCGCGATCGCACCATTTCCTTTCCTCCCTGTTTTAAGCTGTTCGTAGTCAAAATTAGCCTAATCCCTGAACGGTCCTCTGGATAATATTGTCCTGGGTCTTACGGCTGATGTCCACAAAGTGCGCGCTGTAACCGGCAACCCGGACAATTACCTCGGAGTACTTCTCGGGATCTTTCTGAGCAGCTCTCAGGGTTGAATCGTCTACCATGTTGAACTGTACATGGTCATTCCCCAGGTCAGCCCATGTCTTCATGTATGATCTCCAGAGGTGGTAGCCTTTATCACCGGCAAGCTGGATCGGGGAAAGCCGCTGGTTCAGCAGGAAGGCACGGCCTTGAGTTATGTGATCAATCTTGCCTACGGACTTTAAAACCGCAGTTGGTCCTTTTCTGTCAAGACCTGGCCCAGGAGAGACACCACCGTCATAAAGAGCGTCGCCCAGTCTGCGGCCGTTGGGCAGAGCACCAACGATATTGGCATAGTGGATGTTGCCACTCACGTTCTCCGGTAGAGCTGGAAACGGTTTCCCCTCCGGACCCTTTATCTCCCAAGAGTGACGTGCAATCTCCTTTAAGCAGCGAACCATGATGCTATCCACGTAATCATCGTCGTTACCCCACTTGGGCGCATTTCTCACGAAGTCAAGCCGCATTTCTTCATCGCCGTCCCAGTTGGCCTCGAGGGCAGTTATCAACTCTTCCATAGTGTACTTCTTTTCATCAAAAACTAACTTCTTAACGGCTGCAAGGCTATCCACGTTCTCCACCCAGGTGAACCAGGTAATCCATGTATTCCCCCGCTCCCCATTAGAGGGATCAACAGCGTCCGTCCCCGTCTCAACCGCACGTTCATAGCAGGCGGATAGCATGGGTCTTGAGTAGAATTCGGGGTCTTTGACCCGACCAAGGGCCACGGTACGTATAAGAATGTTCATTATCCATTCCATCTGCTTGACCCAGGCGGCAAATAATTCCTCAAAGTCCTTAAACTTCCTGGCATCACCAGTCTTGGGTCCCATTTGCATATTGACCACCCGATCATAGCCATTGCTCAAGGCATACTCGACCATTTTGGCAGTATTGGCTGTGCAGGAGGCCATACGGAAAGGCTGACAGCCGTATTTTGTAGTGGGACATGGTGACATGCAGGCCTGATTTACCCACGTCCTCATTTCCTTTAATGGATGCCCATGCCAGTACATCCCATTGGCGATCAGGACAGGATCGTTACGTACGTTCGGATACCCAAGACCATGCCTGATGCACTCGAATACCTCTCTGAATACCTCATCCTTCACTCTGGGATGCCACCTGAAGGAAAAGGTCGGATTTGCCACGCGCACGAACCTTGCCGCCTTCATTAGCGCAACGGTCATATCGTTGCAGGCATCATTGCCATCTTCGTCAACTCCACCAATGGTCCATACCCAGGTACCAACGATACCCTGAAGCCCTTCCCTGGTCCACCTGGGCGCAAACATACCAATCTCATACGCCCTGATCATGAATTCACCGATCAATTCGAGGGCTTCATCCTCTGTCAAACGCTTATCGTCTTTTACGTCTCTGTCATAGAAGGGACCATGAATATAGTCAGGACGGCAGGGCCAGGCAAATTCTCCCGCCTCATACCTGTTCAAAATATTCACGAAAAGATCAAACTGGATGGATTCCTGCAGGTTTCTGGGCGGCTTGGCCGGTACCCGCTCGCAGGTTTCAGCAATTCTCAATAGCTCTTCCCTCCGTTTGGGATCACTCTCAAAGTTATCAGCTATAATCCGTGCAAGCCGTGCGTAGCGCCTGGCATAGGCGATGGCGGCCTTAAGCACAGTCTGCATGGCTTCCCACTTATGAAACTTTTCATAGTAGGAAAAGATTTCTGGACTTGGAGTGCCATGGGTTATCTCCTCGGCCTTCTCCATCTCTCGATCAATTTGATCAATTATGGCCTCAAAGCCTTTAAATATGAAGCCAAAGTCCCTGGTGGCATACGTTACGGCAGAGGAAGGGGTACCCCAACCGATGGCGCCACTCATAAACTTGACCCCATCCTCAGGATCAACAACCTTTGTGAAAAGATCCAGCGATGTCTTACCTCCCCAATAGTCATTGAACTCCGCTATAAGCTTTAACGATTCTTTCTCCGGCTCCGGTATGATGCCGGTCTCATTATAGATCTCTTCATTAATCATACTTGCCGCCTGCCAGTGCCATGCCATCGTATGGGGAGCGCTACCGAGGTACCCAACAAGTTGAGCCTGATCAGTGATAAATATGGGTATATTCTCCCACACATTAGCCAATGCTCTGGCTTTCCTCAGTATGATGGGGATGTCCTCGTTTTCCCTCCACGCTTCGGTGAAGAGCCGGGGGAAGTCGAGGCAGATCTTGAGACCAGGTGTATATACCCCACCAAGCGCTCCCTTCTTCCACACAGCCTTCCTCAAATAGTTAAGTCTCTTGGAGCGGGCCTTCTCAGCCACATCCCACCACTGTCGTTTCTCTACCAATTCCTGAATTTCCTTTTCCTTTGCCATCGTTTCCATAATATCACCCTCCTTTGGTTAAGGTTTATCCCCCCTGTAATATGCCTGAACCATTGCCCTACGCTGTCAATTCCGTATGATCGGTTATTCTTCTGAATTGAAGAGTCTTCTTTAAGGGAGGAAAATTCTTACAATCCTCAAATATGGTCATGCGAAAAATTTCTCACTTTACCTCAGCTCCAAGATCTTCAATTCCAGCTGACTTGCCCCATGGCGAGTCTCCTGGATTTACCTTCTGTTTTGCCTCACCCATTAACTCATCAACTGCAAGCCACGCCATACACTTGGGACATTGCCTCATGCTGATGGAATCGTCCACCCGAGCGTTGTACAAATAACGGAACTTGCTAACCGGTGCCTCATAATCGCACTCAACACATCTCATAATCTCATTCCCTCCTTTCATTTAGCCAGGAATTCCTTTGCCTTTCCCACCTCAAAACGGCTTCCTATATAGATGGGACAACGCTGATTTAACTCTTCTACCTTAATGGACAGGATGTCTTCTTTGCCATCGGTGGCTAATCCGCCAGCCTGTTCAACGATGAATGCAACGGGTTGAAGCTCAAACAGGAGGCGTAATTTCCCCCGGGGGCTCTTTTTTAATGCAGGATAGGTAAAGATGCCGCCCTTTTTGATCAGAATCTGATTAATGTCCGGTACAAACCCCCCGCTGTAACGGAGTTTGTATCCCGCCTCTTCCAGATATTCCACATAGCTCAGGTGTTCCGCCGTCCAGTCCTTCCTCAATCCCCCCAGAGAGTAAATTGACCCCCGTTCCTTCAAGGTGATATTTTCCTCAGAGAGGACATATTCCCCTTCCCTGTTTAAAACAAACTCATGGGTCCCTTTGCCAGCCGTATATACCATCGTGATCAGGGGACCATACGTGATATACATAGCTGCTACCATTGTTTTTTTTCCTTCAGCAAAGATTGACTCCTTATGAATGCCGATGATGGTACCGATGGAAAGATTACTGTCCACGAGAGAAGAACCATCAAGGGGATCCGCCGTGACGAAATATTTCTCGTCACCCTTGCCGATCTTTATAACGGCATCACCCTCCTCTGAGCTATACTCCCGGACAAATCCTGAAAACTGAAGTTGATTTCTGAGGATCTCGTCGGCACTTCTGTCGAGGGACAGTTGCTCTTCCCCGTAAATATTTCTAAAACCGGCCAGTTTCCGGTTTGATTCGTGGATCTTGGCAGAGATGTATTTTCCTGTAACGGCTATTTGCCATATAAGCCTCCGGAGTTCTACCTCTACACCGGCCAGCCACATTTGCCGCCGCAGGTCAACGGTAAATTTTGTATAATCCGATATACCCTCGCCCATAATTTTTATCCCTCTACAACAATCTTTATGCAAGCATTCAGCTATCAGCCTCCAGTTTTCAGCTAAAACAAAAAGATGCCAGGGGGCACTGATCGCTGACGGCTGAATGCTTGTAAAATACGTAAGTTCTTGTTTTGACCTGTCTTACTGATCGCTGATAGCTGATCGCTTACCTTAAATATTATACTTACAAGCCTATTACGCTTAGCAGGAACTTACTTCTTTTGCCGAAAGATATTACAGAAAGGAAGGCTGTTTGTCAAGGATATAATGTTTTGAGCATAAGACTTAGGCAACCTTGGTTGTTCAGGATGGGCACTCTCACTTACATGACTGGTAAAATCCTTCATTTCATGGAGAGCCTCTGCAAGTGTAATTGATTCATTAAATAGTGTTTTAGGTTGGGAAATGCCTTCGTGTAATATTCAATCGCCTTTCCCATTACGATAGTAAAAAGAGTTGCAGAGATCTACCGGATGGATGTGGGAAAGGTTTTGGCAAGGGGTCGCCAGCAGCAGCGGGTTAATGCGCGGAGCCTTTTTTGCCAGTATTCCCACTGGCATTATCTCCCTCTAAAAACTGGATCCCGTTTCTCAACAAAAGACTTCATACCCTCAACCCTATCTTCACTGTTCCAGCACACACTGAGAGTCATCACTTCATAATCCACTGCCTGGGCCAGGTCCATCTTATAAAAATTCTGAAGGCCTCTCTTTGCCAGGGCTATTGGTATCGGGGCGTTTTTTGCGATCTTCTGGGCCAGTTCCTTTGTTGCCTGAGGAAGTTCATCATGGGGCACTATCCTATTAACCATACCAATTCGCAACGCTTCTTCAGCGTCTATTATATCCCCGGTGAAGATCAATTCCGCTGCTTTGGCGTAGCCAACCAGCCTCGGCAAAAACCATACACCTCCCCAATCCGGATGGACTCCCCGCTTAACAAATACCTCGGAAAATCTGGCACGGTCACTTGCAATCCGGATATCACACGAAAGGGCAAGGTTGCACCCACCACCTGCAGCCACCCCATTGACAGAGGCAATAACCGGTTTTTCTACAGAATTGATTAACAGAACGATCTTACTCATAGCAGGTCGTTCATTGGTAGCAGTCTTCGAAATGGCCTTTGTGCTCTCAGAAACAAATTCATCCACATCGCCGCCTGCGCAAAATGCCTTCCCCGCTCCTGTAAAAATTATAACCCTTACATCACTATCCGAACAGGCAAGTTCAAGGGCTTCCAGTATCTCCTGTCGCATATTGCCGCCTAAGGCATTGTATTTCTCAGGGCGATTTAAAGTGATCGTACCAACACCGCCCTCCTTTTCAAATAACACGAATTCCCATTCCATTTCTACCCCCTGTTTTTATAGTAACCTATGAACAAAAGGTTCTAGCCAGCTCTGAAGATAATCCCTTGGCTTCTTCAACCATCTGTCTAATAAGCTCATCAATGCTCATAACCTCCCTTATCAATCCAGCTATCTGTCCTGCTACCATGAGCATATTATCCGGATCATCTCTATACTCATTGCCGAGTTTGTCTACAAAAGCATTGATTTCCTTTTGGCTTGCTCCTCTTTCCTCCAATTCACGGATAGCCATAACTCCTTTATTTTTCAGCGTCCTGAGGGGGAAGCCCTTTTTTGCTGCGATCATAGTGCTATTATCTTTGGCGGCCAGGATCGCCTGCTTGTACACATCAGAGATTGGACACTCCTTTGTAGCAAGAAAACGGGTCCCCATCTGAATCCCCTCTGCACCTAAGGCGTGCACCGCTACCCAACCCCGTGCATCACCTATACCCCCTGCTGCAACGACCGGTATTTTCACCGCATCTACTGCCTGTGGTATGAGAGCCAATGTGCTCACCTCATCATGTCCCACGTGTCCGCCTGCTTCCGTTCCTACGGCAATAACAGCGTCTACCCCCGCATCCTCTGCCTTCTTCGCCATGTCTACTGTAGGGGCCACGTGCAATACCTTAATCCCTGCCTCTTTAATCCTCTTTATGAGTTTGGCCGCATCCCCGGCAGAGGTAGTAATTGTCTTTATCCCCTCTTCAATAGCTATCTCCAGGGCATCAAAGGCATTGGGTCTGTATACGGGGATATTTATGCCGATGGGTTCGTCCGTCAATTCACGGGCTTTCCTAATCTGTTTTCTCAAAGGCTCTGCTTCCATTCCTGAAGCAGCAATTAAACCAAAGCCCCCAGCGTTGGACATGGCAGCCGCCATTTCAGCAAGGGTAATAAACCGCATCGCCCCTAAGATAATCGGGTATTTAGAACCCAATATCTCGGTGATCCTGTTTTTCATAAAAACTCCTTTTCAATGGTACATTCACTCTTCACAGAGTATAAGATAGGGAAGTCATGGACCTGCCCTAGGTTTAAAAATGAGCGCTATCTCTCTTTCCAGGTAGGTGACCTCTTCTCCACGAAGGCTTTAAAACCCTCCATTATGTCCTCAGTGCGCATCAGGCTATGAATTGCATGGTCTGTTAGAGACATGGCATCAGGGCGGCTCATATCCTCGCCTCTCCGAAGCAGCTCTTTTACTACCCTTATTGCGAGAGGACTATTTTGACACATCCTCTCCGCCATCTCCGTTGCCGTAGGGAGAAGCTTATCAGTGGAAACTATTCGGTTCACCAGCCCCACCTCGTAGGCCCTCTGAACGCTGATTCTATCAGTGGTAAGGAGCATTTCATAGGCAACCCCTCGGGGGATATAGCGCTGGAGAAGCGCGGTAAAGGTCGCCGGCATGCCCAACCTCGGCTCCGGTACCCCAAATTGAGCGCTCTCAACAGCAATCCTTATATCGCTTATCCAACGCCAGTCACAAACCTCCACCAAGACAATATCCGTTGATGGCCGCAATAATGGGTTTCGAGACATCATAGCGTGCAGGAGATGCACGCCAAACAGGCGCCTCTTTCTCCCAAGAGATCACCCTTGACGGAGGATTGCCCTTCATCGCCTCCAACATCTCTACGTCCGATGCGATATCAACCCCGGCGCAAAATGCCCTCCCCGCGCCTGTGAGTACACCCACCCACACGTCATCATCGTCCCTGAAATCCACCCAGGTCTTCGCTAACTCACTGACAAGCTCAGGATTCAGGGCGTTCAACTTCTCAGGACGATTCAGGGTAATATGGGCGATCTTACCCTTCTTCTCATAGATAACTAACGACATAAATCACCTCCTCGGCACTAACCCTTTAAAGTAAATATTACGTCACAACATTCGTCGCCAGCTGCTACTGTCTTCAAGATAGAGAGATCAATTTCTTCCCCTGTAGCCGCTTCAAAGATCCCTATATCCATATTCATCATAGCCTCACATATGGGACGACCGGCGCCAGCCAAGCCCAATGCGCACCGTTCACTTTTTACCCTAATCCTCTTTTCTGTGAGTTCGAGTAGTGTTACCGGACTTTTACGCCGTCTGGCACTTTCCCAAAATGCATTGCCAACACTCTTGAGGTCAAAGGAACCCAAATTTTTTCTCATTTGGTTTCCAATAGCCCTTCCCAACTTACAGCACACCTCCCCTATAAGAGGCAAAACCTCATCACCATACTTTTTATAAACCATACGGCTCAGGAGTGCCAGTGCATCCCTCGCAGTATTCACCTCAACTTCTTTCAACGAGTCCATGACAACTTCCTAATTTAACAGTCGCTTTTCATTGCAAATTAAAGGTTTTTTGGAGCTTATATTCGTGTAAAGATGGTCTCAAGAAATAGACCCCTTCTCTTCCGGTTGGTCAAATATTTTCCTTCCTCTTTTCCTCAAATCTACCTCTTTCACCTTGCCACTCGTGGTCATGGGAAACTCCTTTAAGGGAAGCTCTCTTTGTTCACCAGTAGCTTTGTTGATAACCAAAAGTTTACCCATGTCCTCGCTGTAAGCATTCAGCTATCACCCTCCAGTCTTCAGTTGAAACAGGATGATACGCTTACCTTTATTATACTTACAAACCCATTACGCTTAGCAGGAACTTACTTCTTTTGCCAAAAGATATTACAGAAAGGAAGACTATTTGTCAAAGGATAATAATAAAGGGCTGTCTGTATAAGGATAATAAAGGGTACAAGTCCGTGATTGATTAAATGCAGCGAAAGTATCCGAAGCATCACCAACCTAAAATTAGATTGCCAGGTACACGGAAGTTGTGTATGATTTTCGATTATGAGGTTCATTGAAGAAAGAGCGTAGAGAAGGGTATCTTCAGGGCAAAGATTTAGAGAAAAAATTTATCCAGGGAGGTATACAAATCATGCAGGTTTTAGTGATGTATTACTCCAAATCGGGACATACCAGGAAATTGGCCGAAGAAATCGCCAGGGGTGTCAAGGGAGTTGAAAATGTAGCCTGTCTTCTAAAGCCGATATCTGAAGTGACGAAAGAGGATTTTATAACTTCTGACGGCATTATCGCTGGTTCGCCCGTTTATTTTGGAGGAATGGCGGCAGAAATGAAGGCGGTTTTCGATAAATATGTTGGCATCCGCAAGAACATGGAAGATAAGATAGGCGCCGCCTTTGCAACGTCCGGCGATCCTTCCGGCGGAAAAGAGACGACCATGATGACGATCATCCACGCCTTTCTGATCTATGGTATGATTATCGTAGGGGACCCCTTAGATGCAACCGGTCATTACGGTGTTTCCTGTGTCGGAGCGCCGGATAACCATGCGGCCGACAATGCGGCAAAATTAGGAAAGAGGGTGGCACTGCTGGTCAAAAAATTGAAGGGCTAACATAAAACAAAATATTCATGTCTCAAAGAGACACAAAGGACAATGAAATAGGGTGAAGGAAGTGAAAAGTCTCGGGATATGCATAGGCGCCACAACCCTGTCCGCCGTTGTAATCGAAAGGGAAAGAGATGGTCATATCCAAACAATATTTACACAAATAGGGTCTCATGACGGGAACCCACGAGAGGCCATCCTTGAAGTGTTCAGAAATTTACCCGGGGACAGCTTTTCCCGGGTGGCCGTCACGGGTAGAAAGTTCAGGCATGCGCTTAATCTTTCCTCTATCCCAGAGGCGGAAGCGGTGGAATCTGCCCTTTCACATCTAAACAGCGATGGAAACTACCTCGATGCCGTTGTAAGCGCCGGAGGGGAAACATTTCTCGTTTACGTCCTGGGGAAGGATGGAAGAATCTGCTCTGTTCAGACGGGCAACAAATGTGCTTCAGGGACAGGAGAGTTTTTTATGCAGCAGATCCGGAGGATAGGCATCTCCCTTGCGGAGGCGATTCATTTTGCCCGCGAGGAGAAACCCTACAAGGTTTCCGGGCGCTGCAGCGTTTTCTGCAAGAGTGATTGTACGCATGCAACAAATAAGGGGGTGCCGAAGGGACGGATTGCCGCCGGATTATGTGAGATGATGGCCGGCAAGATACTGGAGGTGATGAAGCATGTCCCCCGCAACAATATTATGATTGTCGGTGGTACCGCCCAGAACCCCGTTCTGATTGACTGTCTGAAAAGGGAAATCAGAAATTTAACCGTGCCGAAAGAGGCGCCTTATTTCGAGGCACTCGGCGCCGCCATATGGGCCCTGAATCATGAAACAGTACCCATCCCTCCACGGGAAAGACTTTTCCGAAAGGAAGGGGGGTCTTTTTCCTATCTTCCTCCTCTGCAGGATTTTCAAGACATGGTGGATTTCAAGACCATGGAAAGGGGGGTCGTAAGGGAGGGTGACCGCTGTATTTTGGGACTCGATGTGGGATCAACCACCACGAAGGCTGTCCTGCTGAGGATTGAAGACGACAGGATCCTAACTTCCGTGTATTTGAGGACGAAGGGTAATCCTGTACAGGCATCGAGAGAATGTTACGCCAGTCTCCATGCCCAGCTCGGCGACCTGAAAGATAAAATATGTATTGTTGGTCTTGGGGTAACCGGTTCCGGCAGGCAGATAGCGGGATTGCACGCCATGACCGAGGGAATCGTCAATGAGATTATTGCCCATGCCACGGGGGCGCTGTTTTTTAACCGGGAAGTGGACACTATCTTCGAGATTGGCGGGCAGGATGCAAAATATACCTATATAAGGAATGGGGTGCCTTCGGACTACGCCATGAACGATGCCTGCAGCGCAGGGACGGGGTCTTTCCTCGAGGAAGCGGCCAAAGAAACAATGGGAATTGAGATGGAGGCAATCGGAGACATCGCCATTTGCGGACGAAAGCCCCCCAACTTCAATGATCAATGCGCCGCCTTTATCAGCAGCGATATAAAGAATGCCTCCCATGAGGGCATGACAAGAGAGGATATTGTCGCGGGCCTGGTATACTCGATCTGCATGAACTACAACAACCGTGTAAAGGGAAACAGGCCCGTGGGGAATAATATCTTCATGCAGGGAGGCGTCTGTTACAATCAGGCGGTGCCGATAGCCATGGCTTCTCTCACGGGGAAGAGAATCGTCGTGCCCCCGGAGGCGGGACTGATGGGCGCCTTTGGTGTCGCCCTCGAGATAAAACGCAGGATGCAACTCAATCTCGTGGAGGAGAGAGAATTTTCCCTCAAAACGCTAAAGGACAGGACCATAGAATACGAAAAACCTTTCATCTGTCCGGGAGGAAAGAAGAAATGCGATCGGAAATGTGAGATCGCCAGGATCAGAATAGAGGGAAAGACCTATCCTTTCGGGGGTGCCTGTAATAGATGGTACAACCTGCGCTTCAATATCCACGTGGATGCGGAAAAACTCGATCTCGTAAGGAACCGTGAGAATCTCATCTTCCGCAAGTATGTTCCCCCATCGGAAGAGCCAGGGGGTCATTCCAAAACGATAGGGATTAATAAATCTTTCCTGGTGAACACCTACTATCCGTTGTACCACCATTTTTTCTCCCGCCTCGGCTTTCGTGTACTGCTCCCGGAGGCATCCGAGCAGGAGGGGGTTGACCGTGCCCGGGCACCTTTCTGTTATCCCGCTGAAATCGCCCATGGTTTTCTCTCCCATCTCCTGAAAAGGAAACCGGATTACCTGTTTCTCCCCCAATTAAAAGGGATGTATGCGGAAAGGGGCTACAGGCACAGCACAACCTGTCCACTTCTCCAGGGTGAACCCTATTACCTCACCAGTGCCTTCAAGGATCAGGAGACATTCAGAGAAATGCTCTCCAAAAAGAGAGTGCTCAAGCCGGTCATTGACTTTTCCAGGGGGTATGAGGCGGCAGGGGATGTCTTTACCGTGATGGCGGGAAAGCTGGGATGTGGAAGGAAAAAGGCACACCACGCCTTCGCCGAGGCATTGAAGGTTCGAAGAAGGGTCACAGAGGAGATGAAGGAGGTGGGGCTTGAGTTCTTAAGAGAGCTGGAAAGGGAACCGGAGCGGTATGCTGCTGTCATCTTTGGCAGATCCTACAACGCCTTCGTATCAGAGGCAAATATGGGGATTCCCCAAAAATTTGCCTCCCGGGGAGTGGCGGCGATCCCCTTCGATTTTCTCCCCTTCAGTGAGGAAGCGGTTGAGGACGGGATGTACTGGTCGGCAGGACAGGTGATTCTCAAAGGAGCTCGGTTCGTGGAAAGACATCCGCAACTCTTCGGGTGCTACATGACGAATTTTTCCTGCGGTCCAGATTCCTTCCTCGTGGGATACTTCCGCACGATTATGGGAAGGAAACCCTTTCTGATCCTTGAACTGGATTCTCACGTGGCCGATGCCGGCCTAGAGACAAGGATCGAGGCCTTCATGGACATCATTAAAAATTACAGAGAGTTATCAAGGAAAAGCCTTTATACCCCCGTTCCTGCCGCGCCGGCGAGGGCATATTTCGATCCCGGAAAGCAGGTCTTCATAGATGTAAAAGGCAGGGAGTATCCCTTCGCTCACCCCCATGTTCACCTTGTTTTTCCCTCCATGGGTAGGCTTACCACTAAAACGACCTCCGCTGTATTCAGATCCATGGGTATCCGCGCCACCGCCTTCCCGGCCGCTAATGAGGAAGCGCTTAAATTAGGCAGGGGAAACACGAGCTGCAAAGAATGCCTCCCCCTGCTGTTGACTGTGGGCAGTCTCCTGAAATATCTCCAGAGCAGGGAAACGGATGACGAACTCCTCGTCTATTTTATGCCCGGAGCGTCAGGACCCTGCCGGTTCGGGCAATACTACTATTTTATCAGGGACCTGATTTCCCGGGCAGGGATAGAGGATGTTGCCCTCTTTTCCCTTAATGCGGAAAACAGTTATACAGGTTTTGGCGGCAATGATTTCACCCTGAAGCTCTGGTCTGCCATCGTGATCTCCGATATTATGCAGGATATTTATTCCTTACTCCTCGTAAATGCGAGGGACAGGGAGGCGGCTCTTGCCGCTTACGAGAATGAATGCAGGAGGATCATCGAGGCATTGGAGAGATCGCCAGATTTTAAAGACCTGAAAAAGGCTCTTCTCACCGTGGCAGATAATCTGCAGGCGATACCGGTAAAGAGACATCCGCGGGACACCCCCACTGTTTTAGTCGCCGGCGAAATATTTGTCCGCCATGACGACATTTCGAGACAGTTTCTCGTGGAAAAGCTGGCCGAACAAGGTCTGGCCACAAAGGTTTCCAGCCTTATGGAATGGGTTTATTACACAGACTGGTGCTATCTGAGAAATCTGGGTGGTAACACGCCCAACCTCAGGGAAAGGCTGTCACTCTTTCTGAGATCAAGGTGGATGAAAAGCTATGAAAGGGCATTCAAGAAAATCATGGCCAGGTCAAACCTGCTTCCCTACAGGATGGAGGTGGTGGACCACCTGATCAGTAATGTGCGACATTTGATTAATCCAGAGTTAGTGGGTGAAGCCATCCTGACGATTGGTTCCGCCGTAACCGAGATACTCAATCCTTACTGCGGGGTGATAGCCATTGGTCCTTTTGGGTGCATGCCCAATCGTCTATCGGAAGCCATCCTGACGAGAGAGATGAGTGCAGATTGGAGCTCACCGGCATCGGGTAAGCATCGCAGAGACGCAGGAAATCTTCTAAAAAATGTTCGGGAACTCCCGTTTCTCGCCATTGAGAGCGATGGGAACCCCTTTCCCCAGATCATCACAGCGAAATTAGAGGTTTTCCTGTTGCAGGCGGCAAGGGTACATAGAGAAATGAGAGGATAAGGGGAAGATGGTTTTACAGAAAAATCTCTATACCCGTCTGGAATGGGCCGGTGCGTTTGGTGATATCGGGACTTTAATACCCTTTGTTGTCGCCTATATTACCATCGTAGGCATTGATCCCCTGGGACTTCTATTTATGTTCGGCATCTCCAAAATTGTCGCCGGTTTTTATTACAAGACACCGATTCCCATCCAGCCCATGAAAGCCATAGGTGCGGCGGCTATTGCCGGGGGCGTGAGCCCTTCGATGCTTTTTGGCGCTGGTCTTACCACAGGACTCTTCTGGCTCGTCTTAGGCGCCACAGGAATGGTAAAAAAGGTAAGTGGCCTTGCCAGCAAACCTGTTGTGCGCGGGATTATGCTCGGACTGGGGCTTTCGTTCATCGTGGAGGGGATTAAGCAGATGAGGACAAACTTTTTACTGGCCGGGATCGCCCTCGTCGTTACCTATCTCCTTTTGACCAACCCCAAGATACCGGCCATGTTTATCCTTCTGATTATAGGCGTCATCTCAGCAATTATCATAAATCCCGGCCTGATTTCTGAGCTGGCAAAGATCAATTGGGGATTTAAATTGCCTACATTTGCCCTTGGTAAATTTACCTGGAATGACATTGTAAAAGGCACATTGATCTTTACCCTGCCACAGATACCACTGACCCTGGGCAACGCAGTCATCGCAATAACTGCCGAGAACAACGAACTTTTTCACGACAGACCGGTAACCGAAAAGAAGATGGCCATCTCCACCGGGATAATGAATATCATCTCGCCTCTCTTAGGAGGTGTTCCCATGTGTCATGGCGCCGGCGGTATGGCAGGGCATGTCCGCTTCGGAGCAAGGACAGGTGGTGCACTGGTCATACTCGGAACCATTGTTATTATTATCGCCCTATTTTTCAGCGATTCTGTGTCTATTATCTTTAAGATCTTCCCCGGTGCGATCCTGGGGGTGATCCTCTTTTTTGCAGGTGCCGAACTGGCGCTGGTGGTAAGGGATATTGGTGATAACAAGACTGACTTTTATGTGATGCTCATTGTAGCGGGATTCGCCATGTGGAATATGGGGGTGGCTTTCCTTGTGGGGGTGATCCTCGACAATGCGTTAAAGAGGGGCTGGATAAAGATTTAGGAGTTAGGAGTTGGAGGTTACCCCCCCCCCAAAAAGTATTGACATCTGCATTATTTTGTTTTAGATAAAAACATATTGTTTTAGAGGTTTCCTGAAAATGTACTCTGGTGTGGGAATAGATCTGGCAATAATGATGAGCACAGTGGCCATCCTGGGCCTCGCCCTCCCCCTTTGCCGCTTGTATCATACCCACCGCCCGTCGTTTTTAGGTGATCCATAACCAACAATCAAGAGTGTAACCTGAAGGCCATGGGCAAAAACCCATGGCCTTTTTATTTTTGGCAGAAAAGTAGACGATTAACATTATTTGAGATGAAAGGAGCAGACTTATGGATTCAACACGGGAGAGGATATTTATATTCGATACGACACTCAGGGATGGCGAACAATCACCGGGGGCGAGCATGAACCTGGACGAGAAGCTCAGGTTCGCCCGGCAGCTCGAAAAATTAGGGGTGGATATTATTGAGGCTGGATTTCCCGTTGCTTCAGAGGGAGACTTTGCCTCGGTCAGACAAATTGCCCGGGAGATTAGGGGTTCACAGATTGCCGCTCTTGCCACGGCCAATCTGGCCGATATTGACCGGGCCTGGGAAGCCGTTGAAGAGGCAAATACCCCCTGGATACATGTCTTTTTGTCCTCCTCGGACATCCATCTGAAGTATCAACTCAGAAAAACACGGAATCAGATCCTAAAGGAGGCATGTGCCGCTGTGGCACATGCCCGTACCTATACTGAGAACGTTGAATTTTCACCCATGGATGCCACAAGGACGGACAAGGATTACCTGTGTGATATGGTCGAAGCGGCTATCTCTTCAGGCGCCAGAACGGTAAACATACCGGATACCGTGGGTTATGCCATCCCTGAAGAGTTCGGCGAATTGATCACCTACCTCTTTGAGAAGGTCAAAAATATCCATCAGGCGATCATCTCATGTCACTGTCATGACGATCTCGGTCTGGCAGTGGCAAATTCTCTTGCCGCCGTAAGACAGGGGGCAAGACAGGTAGAATGCACGATCAACGGCATCGGGGAGAGGGCCGGAAATGCCGCTATGGAGGAGATAGTGATGGCCCTCAAAACGAGAAAAGACCTCTTCGGATTTTACACGGGGATCAAGACGGAGTACATCTATCAAACATCCCGGCTTTTAACCCAGATTACCGGCATCCCCGTTCAGCCGAACAAGGCAATTGTGGGCGCCAACGCGTTTGCCCACGAGTCAGGTATCCATCAGGATGGTCTGATAAAGAAGAAAATTACCTACGAGATTATGACACCTCAATCAGTGGGCATAGCGGACACTCATCTCGTCCTCGGGAAGCATTCGGGCCGTCACGCCATTACCGAACACCTCAAAAAGATGGGTCACACCCTGACCAGGGAAGAACTGGACAGGGTTTTTATCCGGTTTAAGGAACTTGCCGACATCAAAAAAGAGATATTCGATGAGGATCTGGAAGTTATTCTCTATGAAGAGGTAATGAAGACAGAGGATAAATACAAACTGATCTACCTCAACGTGGTAAGCGGCAATGTAGCCATCCCCACGGCAACCATGCAGATGGAGGTTGACGGAGTGATCGTTCAGGATGCCGGTTTCGGTGTCGGTCCCGTGGATGCAACCTTTGCCGCGATCAGAAAAATCACAAAGACCAACTACCCCCTCTTAAGATATGCAGTCAATGCTGTCACGGGAGGAACTGATGCCCAGGGAGAGGCAACGGTTCAACTAAAATTCGATGGGCGATCTGTGGTGGGACGTGGCGCCCATCCCGATGTCATCGTTGCCTCGGCGAAGGCATATATCAATGCGTTGAATCGGCTTGAAGGCCTCAGGAGAGATACCAGAGAGGTTCAAGTTGAGAGACCTTTTCAAAGGTCTCGTTGAATAAAATGGGATTTTGTTGTAAATCCATGTAAAACTGATCACGGAAAAAAGCAGATGGGAATGACGATCACGGAAAAGATTCTCTTTCAGCATACGGACATCAGAGAGATATGTCCCGGAATGCTGATCAATGCGAGGGCAGACATTGTTCTGGGAAACGATGTGACGGCGCCCATCGCCATCGGAGAATTTAAAAAAGCCGGCGGGAGGAAGGTTTTTGACCGGAACAGGGTGGTCCTGATACCAGACCATTTTACACCCAATAAAGATATCGCTTCAGCCCAGCAGTGCAAGATCCTGAGAGACTTTGCGAAAGAACAGGAAATCACCCACTACTACGAGGTTGGTGAGGTCGGCATCGAGCATGCCCTCCTTCCCGAGCAGGGTATTGTCCTTCCCGGGGACCTGGTCATTGGGGCAGACAGCCATACCTGCACTTACGGTGCTCTGGGGGCCTTTGCCACCGGTGTCGGCAGTACCGATCTGGCCGCGGCCATGCTGACCGGTGAAGCCTGGTTCAAGGTTCCCGAAACGATAAAGATTATCTTTTACGGCAGCCCCGGGAAATGGGTCTCCGGCAAGGACTTGATCCTCTATGTCATCGGTCTGACCGGGGTGGATGGGGCCCTGTACCGGGCCATGGAGTTTACCGGCGAGACCATCTGCCATCTCAGTATGGCAGATAGATTCACCATTGCCAACATGGTCATCGAGGCGGGGGCAAAAAACGGCATCTTTATCCCCGACGAGGTAACGAAAGAGTATGTGCAGAGCAGGGCAAAACGGTCTTATACCTCCTATTCTTCCGATCCTGACGCAGTCTATTCTGAAGTCATGGAAATTGATGTGAGCAGAATCGAGCCGCAGGTTGCCTTCCCCCATCTCCCCTCAAACGTAAGAGGCATCAGTGAGGCAGGGGATGTTAAGATAGACCAGGTGGTCATCGGTTCGTGTACCAACGGCAGGATCGAAGACCTGAGGGTGGCCGCCGGCATCTTGAAAAATAGAAAGGTGGCTCCCTACGTCCGGTTGATCATTATACCTGCCACCCGCGAGACGTACAGGATGGCTCTGGGAGAAGGTCTCCTCGAGATATTCCTCGATGCCCATGCTGTCATCAGTACCCCGACCTGTGGGCCCTGCCTGGGCGGACACATGGGAATACTCGCCGCTGGCGAAAGGGCCGTTGCCACCACGAACAGAAACTTTGTCGGGCGCATGGGACATCCAGGAAGCGAAGTATACCTGGCCAATCCGGCTGTTGCTGCCGCTTCGGCAATCCTGGGAAGAATCGCCAGCCCCGAGGAAATAAGTCATAAGTCGTAAGTCGTAAGTCATAAGTCGTAAGTCGTAAGTCGGGAAACAACTGATCGCTGACAACTGGCAACCGACAACTTTTTCAGAAATCTCGGGGGAAACTTGATGTCATGAAGTTCAGGGGAAGAGTCTGGAAGTTTGGCAACGATATAGACACCGATGCAATCATTCCGGCCCGCTATTTAAATACATCGGATCCTGAGATACTTGCCGCCCACTGTATGGAGGACGCCGATCCCGGATTTGCGAAGAAGGTCAAAAGCGGTGATATTATTGTGGCGGGGAAGAATTTTGGCTGCGGATCTTCGAGGGAGCATGCACCCATCGCCATCAAGGCGGCGGGAATTTCTTGTGTCATCGCCAAAAGCTTTGCCCGGATATTTTACAGAAATGCATTCAATATGGGCCTACCGATCTTCGAGTGCAGGGATCTATGGGATTTAGTTTCGGAAGGTCAGCAGATTGAGGTGGACGGGGATGCGGGACGTATTGTCATTACGAACTCTGATATGGAACCACTCTATACTAATCCCATTCCACCGTTTATGCAGGAACTCGTCAGAGACGGCGGCCTGATGAAGCATCTAGCGAGAAAGAGCGGACAGTATTGAAATGAAACCCACATGACGGGTACCCGTCACAAAGAATGATGAAAATCTCCCCTAACCCCTCTTTTCCAAAGAGGGGAATTTCCCCCCTTTAGTAAAGGGGGGGAGGGGGGATTTGAGGTGCATTTTCAAGTGAAAGAGAAGAGGTGTAAGATTGCCGTATTCCCGGGTGATGGAATCGGTCCAGAGATTATCAGAGAGGCCCTGAAGGTTTTACAGGTAATTTCCGCCGTCTCCGATGTAATCTTTGAGATCGAAGAAGGGCTGGTAGGTGGTGCTGCCTGCGATCACCACGGAGACCCCCTCCCCGAGAAAAGCCTGAACATGGCCTTGGGGAGTGATGCTGTTCTCCTTGGCGCCGTGGGAGGGCCGAAGTGGGATTCTCTTCCTTACCATTTAAGGCCGGAAAGGGCGCTCCTCGGGTTGAGGAAAAGGCTGGAACTTTTTGCCAATTTGAGACCTGTTGTAGCTTTTGAGGAGTTGTTAGATGCCTCACCGCTGAAGTGCAACATCGTCAAGGGTATTGATATCATGATTGTCCGGGAACTGACGGGTGACGCCTACTTCGGCAAACCACGGGGAATCGTAGTGGAGAACGGGATAAGAGTCGGGATAAATACGATTATTTATTCTGAGGAGGAGATCAGGAGGATTGCCAGGATTGCTTTTGAGACTGCCCTGAAACGCCGGAAGAGTCTTGTTTCTGTGGACAAGGCCAACGTCCTGGAGAGCAGCCAGCTCTGGAGAGATGTGGTAACCGAGGTCGGCCATGACTTTCCCGATGTGGAACTGAAACACATGTATGTGGACAACTGTGCCATGCAGTTGATCTGGCATCCCTCCCAGTTTGACGTGATCGTCACCACCAACATGTTTGGCGATATCCTGAGTGATGAGGCCTCCATGTTGACCGGTTCTATCGGGATGCTCCCTTCCGCAAGTCTGGGACAGAAGACGGCCATGTATGAGCCAATCCACGGATCCGCCCCGGATATTGCCGGCCAGAATATCGCCAATCCCCTAGCCACCATCCTATCCGTGGCCATGATGCTCCAGTATTCCTTTGGGATGTCAAAAGAAGCCGATGCGATCGAGGATGCCGTCAGGGAGGTACTGAAAGATGGTTTCCGGACAGGTGATATTTACCGGGACAGTACACTCCCTATCGGTACCAGAGAAATGGGAGACGAGGTAGTAAGAAAGCTCAAAGCATTGCTGAAACCGGCGTGAAGGAGAAGGTATGGCAGGAGGTAAAAAAACGGGGTACAAAGATGTGTGATCTCCGTACCCCGAAAAAAGGTTCATAAATGTCAATCAAAGGTTACTTAGCAGCAGGGGCTACCTCTTCCTCATTCCTCAGCCGGTTTTTCTTCCTTTGCAGCACCCTCCTTCTTTACCTTCTTGGCACGCTTCTTAATTACTTTAAGGGCAACATTCTTGTCGTCCTTCGTCACGTAGCTGACCTTTACCTTGTCCCCTACCTGGATCTTGGGACATACCTTGAGACAGGGACATGCTTTTTCTAAAACAATTTCCATGATCTCTGCTTTTCCCTTTACAGTACGCTCGATCTTCAACATCGTATCGGAGATCTCCATGACTTTCCCCGTAGCACTCATCTTGGTCTCCTTAGCAGCCGGAGCTGCTTTAGCTGGAGCGGCACCGGGCTTCTCAACCGCAAAGGCCGAGGCACAGAAGAGAAAAGACACTGCAACAAAAAACACCAAAAAACGCTTCATCTTGAACTACCTCCTCTTTAATTTATTTGCCGTTATGTTATGTAACGCAATTGGTATGCCACACTGTGAATAGTATTAAGATTAATCTATTAACTATGAGAAAGTCAAGGGAAAAATTATCGCTCAGACAAGAAAATAAAAATCGGCCCGGAAAAATTGGCGAATTGTTCCTCAAATGACTGGAAATTTTTCCTCTCCTTACCCTCTCACTCCTTGTCTTTTACCCCTTGCCTCTTCCCGGAAAATACTCTATGAAGAAACTTTAGAGGCAGATGAGACCTTTGAAAATTGGCTTCATCAGGGCTCAAAATCTTTTTTCGACCATGTTGAAAGTTAAACAATTTCGCTACGCTGTAGACAACCTGGGTTATCTGGTTTACGGAAAGAGCTCTGCCCTGGCCATTGACGGCGGCGCTTCCGAAAAAATACTCTCTTTCATTAAGACCAACAAGCTGAATCTGGTACTCGTGGCAAACACCCATGCTCATCCCGATCACATGGCGGGAAATAGAGATCTTCTCGAGAGAACAGGGACCCTGCTTTTAATGTACGGGGACATGCCAGACAACGGAGAGCTTAACCTCGAAGGCCACAAGATTCATATTTACCATACCCCGGGGCACTCCTACGACTCCATATGCTTTCACTTAGATAACATTCTGATCACAGGAGATACCTTTTTTAACGGCACGATCGGAAACTGCTTTACCGGTGACATCAAGGCATTTTATCTTTCCATCAAGAGGATCATGAGTTTACCCTGCAGCACCATTATATACGCAGGACACGATTACCTTAAAGATGCGATGTCCTTCGCCAGACGTCTCGAACCGGATAACAGGGACATTGATCTTTTTCTGAGGAACTATAATCCAGGCCATGTGTACTCCACCATGAAAGATGAGCGGAGGGTTAATCCGTATCTCCGTTTTAATGAGGAAAAGATGATTACCCTTCTCAGGAAAATGGGTCTCTCCTGGGAAACTGAATGGGAAAGATGGCAGTCCCTGATGACGCTGGAGTGACAGTTTCTAAAGCTCTGGGCTCTGGGTTTATACTCCTCCCTGTATTACTTTTTCCTTTTCTAAGGATGCTATTTCCTCATCCCCATAGCCCAACTCTCTCAGCAGGATTTTATTGTGTTCTCCTACCTCAGGGGCAGGGGAGAGCTCAGCATCCTTTTTCTCGGAAAATTTTACGGGAAAGGGATGAACAAAATATCCTCCCTCCCGGTTTTTTTCAATCAATCCGCGAAATATCAGATGCGGATCAGCATCCACCTCCGAGAGGGCGTTAACCGGCGCTACAGGGATATTGTTCTCCGTGCAGAGCTTGAGCCATTCATCCCTGTCCTTTTCGCTGACCACCTTTTCCATGATGGGCTTGATCTCCTCGCTATGTTTATTACGTCCCTCCCAAGTGTTGTACTTTTCTATCAGCAGGTCGGCCCGTCCGATGAGACGACAGAAATTTTCCCAGAAATGTGTCTCCACGGCACCGAGAGAGATATATTTCCCATCCTTTGTCCTGAATATCCCATAGGAGCCTCGCTGCATAAACGTCCTTTTATCCGGTTTCCCCTGGGCAAGCCATTCACAGATACGGGGCCCCATCCAGGCAAATAGCCCATCTGTCATGGAAACATCAATGTAGCGCCCCTTTTTCTCTTTTAAATAGTAACAGTAGGCGGCAAGGATCGAGGAAAGGGCAAACATGGTCCCGCATATATCCGCCGCCTGAATCCCGCTGACAGCTTCAGGAGGAGAATCAATGTTGCCGCTTATGCTTAAAAGACCGGACACGCCCTGGTAGTTGAGATCATGCCCGGGGATATCCGCATAGGGACCGGATTGTCCGTAACCGGAAATAGAACAATAGATGATCGCAGGATTTACCTTTTTGACATTCTCATAATCTATACCCAATCTCTTGACCACACCCGGTCGGAAGCCTTCCAGCATCACGTTGCAATCCTTTGTTAGCTTGAAAAATATCTCTTTTCCTTTTTCGCTTTTCAGATTCAGGGTGATGCTCTTCTTGTTGCGATTTAAAAAGGCAAAAAGCCCCGATATCATCTGCCGCATGGGATCGCCCCCCCCCACCGGTTCCACCTTAATCACCTCCGCCCCTAAGGATGCAAGCATGAGAGAGCAGAACGGACCGGGAAGCAATGACGATAGATCCAAGACTTTCATTCCTTTTAACAACATACCATTCTCCTTCTTTTATGTCGTATGTCTTATGTCGTATGTCTTATGTCCTACGACGTATGACGTATGACGTATGTCTTATAGGTAGTATTTCCTCGGGTCAAACATCCTCAGTAAAATCAATTCTTCCAAGCTTGGTGGGGGTATCTCCTCCGGATGGGAAGAAACCTTTAAATCCCAGCCACAGTTCTCCCTGATCTGACGGACGTGGTCTTCCGGGGTGTTAAACTGGGGGTTTCGGAAATAACCGGTAAGGGTAAATTCCTGATCGTCCCCTATCTTTTCGAAGAGACCCAGCGTAGATACCAGTGTCTTTACAACTTTCCCCGGGGAGGTAATGTAACTCACCTTATCTACAAACCTTCCCTCCATCTGGACGGCGATGGCGATCACCTCCCTGGCGGAACTGGCGATATCATTTGCCCCCCCTGATCCGACGATGTATAAGAGTTTCTCGGGGATCTTTGTGATATTGATATTGCCGTACCTGTCTATCTCACCCACCGCGAGGGTCCCGATGCACCTGTTTCTCGAACCGCTCAGAAATATTCCCATCACATCATGGATGTCTGTCATCGCCTTGCAGGAGGGGAAATTCCGGTGGTTAAAGACGGCCGGATCAAAGGGTGTGGGGGTGTAACCGTATATCCCTATCTCCGCCATGAGTTCTATGTCAAATCCTTCCTCCTTCAGGGCAAAATAGGCAAGCCAGGCGGCAAGATTGGCGATCCCCGCCCCGGCAAGGACCGTTCTGTAATCATTTTCTCTAATCCTCTCTCTTGTCTTCCGCCCGGCAACGACAACGGCCATCTCCAAGGGGGTATACTCGGGAGAGTCATACTCCTTTGTAAGCGCCTCCACATCATACCGCCATGAATCGGGATGGACCCTGCCTTTCAGGCTAAGGATTCTCTCGTAACCCAGCTTCTCGATATATTCACTATGGTCCCTACACCCCAGGACCCATTTATTTATCCATCTGTCAAACTCTTCCGGGTCCTTCGCCGCCTTGCATACCGCAGCCACAAAGTCATAATCCTCGCAATAAACGGGGAAATCACTGATACCTCTGTTGGACAGTCCACTGGGATGCGCACCGAAGGGGACCTCACACACTGCCGTTACATAATCCCCCGGGAGTTTCATGAGGTGGGAGTATTGCCTTATATAATCTGTGGATACTATCTTTTCCACCGTCACAATAGTTCCGTTTTTGCTTGCCATACACCCATACATGTTATCCGCGTACGGCGGGAGAAGCAGTGTATTCCCGTATCTATCCGCAGCCCAGCCGTGGGTTATGGAGATATCGGGATAGAGGGCCTTTAGCAGCCCGACCTTTTCCCCGCTGGAAAAGGGATCATCCATGATAATGAAATCCTCTCTGTTCTCTTCCGCCATGCTGCTTCCGATCAGCGATCTCGTCGGCATGAAGGCCACCCCCATGGCGGCGGCCTTCAACCTCAAGGGCACGGATAAGATAGACCAGATCTCTATTTCCGTTGTTTTTTCCCTATATGCCCTTTGAAAGACGGCATTCGGTCCCGGTGTATGATAGGGATCTCCACAGTAACTGGTAATGAGCTTCTTTGCCAACCCCCCATGCACCAGGACTGCAATGGGATGGTTTAACGATATACCGACCAGCGTAAAAGCGGGGGTTTTCCCCCAGAATTGCCTTGCCAGCTCGTATATGGCCGCCGTGCACCACCTGATACCGGTCTGGCAGAAATGTATGGTCATCCCGGGCTTTACGTTCTTCCTTATGGCCTCACCCAGCTCACATACCTTGTCTGTCCCTTCGTATTCCCTTATCTTGAAATTATTTTCTAATACCCTTCTGACTCTCTCCTTCATTACTCTCCACTACCCTTTCTTACTGTCACCGGCCCCTCTTCCGTATGGTTACCATTAACCGAATCTCCCCCCGCTTACATGAATCACTTCTCCCGAGATAAAACTCGATTCATCTGAGACGAGGAAGAGGATCGTGTTTGCCACGTCTATAGTTTCACCAATCCTCTTTATCGGCTGATTCGCTAACATCCTCTCCTTTATCGTCTCAAACTTCGGATGAGATTTCGTCAACTCGGTAGCAATCAGACCCGGGGCGATAGCATTGACATTTATGTCATACCGACCCAATTCCCAGGCAAGGGACTTGGTCAGACCTATGATCCCCGCCTTCGCAGATGAATAGTTAGCCTGACCCGGGTTTCCATGCCATGCCCGGGAAGATATATTTACGATTTTCCCATATTTTTGTTCCACCATATATTTCGAGGCAAACTTGGCGCAGAGGAACGCCCCTTTAAGGTCGGTATCAATAACATCATCCCAGTCCGCCTCCGTCATATCTTTTACCAGCACATCTCTGTTGAATCCAGCATTGTTGACCAGGATGTCCAGTCTTCCAAATTCTCTAACTGCCCTTTCCATCAAGACCTCTACCTCACCGATTCTGGTCACATCTGTCTTTACAGCGATGGCCGCCCCTCCCTTAGCCTTTATGTCGTTAGCTACCTTGATAGCGCCTTCCTCATTTACGTCAGTAACTATAACCCTGGCCCCCTCTTCGGAAAGCCTGCGTACTGTTGTTTCACCTATGCCCCTTCCGGAGCCGGTTACAACCGCCACTCTGTCCTTGACTCTCATCACACCTATCCTCCTTTATGTCCTTCTTTTTATCATTAACTGGGTTTCACCCTCCTGAACCATCTCCCCCCGCTGGTTATACACCTCTCTCTTCAGGACATAGACCCCTCTCTCAGGATTTTTCGTCTCCTTCTTATCCACGACCCGGACCTTCACGGTAAGGGTATCGCCGATCTTGATAGGCCCCTTGAATTTCCATTCCAGGCCGAGAAAGGCGACAAGGTTTTTTGACGTTTGCAGGCAAAATTCCGTGCGTGTAAAGAGACCGGAAGCGATGGCCAATCCTAAAAGCCCATGGGCGATCCTGGTTCCAAAGGCGGTATTCTTACCAAACTCTTCACTGGTGTGAAGCTCATTGTAATCTCCGGAAAGACCGGCAAAATTTACAATGTCCGCCTCTGTAACAGTGCGGGAGGGAGTTGTGTACTCCTCCCCAATCTCCAGGTCTTCCCAGTACCTCGATACTGATTCCTCTGCCATATCAAAAACTCCTCCCTTTTATTTTTTTACATGTGTCCACATGTCTGTATGTGGTATTATAATATCTGGATCCCAAAAACTCCAATGTTCGCCTGATCCTTAACATAAAAAAACAGGGATGTCCACTTTAAAAATCACAGCCATGGCAAGACAGTTGCCGATTCGTGACAACGGGGAGGGGGTATATGAGGACATAACTTTCGTTATTGAAGCCGGGATGATCGGTGGTGTGCCAGGCTTTGGGCTTAACTTTAACACCGCAATTAATGCGGCGGGTATCATCGGTCAACCATCTATGATGGATTTCCTCGATGGTGGGGGACATGATATCTCCTGCGTTGGATTCGCCCAGATTGATCGCCAGGGAAATGTAAATGCAAGCAAGTTAGGGGGAAGGATAACCAGGATTGGTGGGTTTCTTAAAGATCGAAGATGGGAAAGTAAAGATCATTAAAGATGGGGAGGTCCTGAAGTTTATTGATCAGGTCGAACAAATTAGTGTAAGTGGGGAATATGCGTTAGAAGTCGGTCAACCGGTAAAAATTATTACGGAAAGAGCCGTTTTTGAATGGGCAAAGGAAGGGCTTGTACTTACGGAAATTGCTCCGGGAGTAAATCTTCAGGGACATGTCTTAAACAGGATGAGCTTTAAACCGTTGATTTCCCGTGAACTGAAAGAAATGCCCGCAGAGATTTTCCGGGAACCACTTTTAAAACTCAAAGAAAAGCCACCCTGGTCTTGAACCTGTTACGGATTATCCTTAAATAAACAGAGGAGGTTAAAATGACTGAAAGAAAAGAAGTGGGTAAAGTTATCTACGAGAAGGACGGCAGCATTGCAACGATTATTTTGAATTACCCGGAGAAGTTGAATGTGATGGATTTTCCAGGAGACGGGGGGATATGTGATAACTTCTACAGGGACGCACTGGGGATGGCGGAGGAGGATGACGAGATAAAGGTGGTGTTGATAAAGGCGGCCGGGAGAGGCTTCTGCGCCGGACACGACCTGACCAGGGTAGGGTTTGTGTATGGACTGGAGCCGGGAAAGACTGCCGGACAGCAGGCAAGGCTTAAAGTTGACAATACCTGGTTTGACAAGACTTTTCGCAGATTATTTCTCTTTCCCAAGATAACGATTGCCGTGGTACATGGGATAGCCTTCGGGGAAGGGTTTTTTATTACCGAGTGCTGCGATATGGCGATTGCTGCCGAGGATGCCATATTCAGTCATCGGGAGCAGAGGCTTGCCTTCGGCGGGCAGGTCTCCCCTCTGGCGATTATGACCTATGGTCTGAAGAGGGCGCTTGACATCTGGCTTACAGGCAGAACGGTGAGCGCCGAGGAAGCATTGCAGATCGGGCTGGTAAACAGAGTAGTGCCGAATGATAAGCTGGATGAGGCGGCGGATAATTTGGCCGCTGATTTGGCCACTCTGGGACGGGATGTCATTGCGATAGGCAAGGCATCACGCCAGGTAACGTATGCTCAGGTGGGAATCCTTGCCGGATGGGATACCACCGGTTTACTCCACACCCTGGGTACAAACGTGCACTGGCAGCCCGGGGAGTATAACTTCTTCAAGGAAAGGAAGAACAAAGGGGCAAAGAGTGGTTTCCACGGGCTTCATGGGCAATTTGAAGAATAGAGGGACAGGACAGGGAAAATTTAACGAATGACATAGTACTATGTAACGTCTATTTCCATGAATATTTCCGCCACCCCGTTTCTCACGTATTCATCGTCAATGCGTACCGGCTGTCCAGGTGCACAAGGTATCGGCTCACGGATTTCGCCGATCACTTGCTTGCAAGATTCATCCATGCACACCACCGGATAGTCAAGATTATACGGTATGTGATAGCCGTTGACAGCAGATGAAGATGAATCACAGATCTTCGAGCGGGCTGATTACGCCTTCACCGCCTTGCTGTAGAACGTGCGTGTAGATCATTGTCGTCTGCACATCTTTGTGGCCCAGCAAACTCTGAATCGTACGGATATCTGTGCCTCGCCGGAGCAAATCCGTTGCAAACGAATGGCGAAAGGTGTGCGCACTGACCTGCTTCTGGACACCGGCGGTCCGCACGGCATTTGCAATTGCCTTGTTGATGGGACTGGGATCCAGATGGTGCCGGCGAACGATGCCTGTGCGCGGGTCGGTTGACAGGCTTTGAGCGGGGAAGACGTACTGCCATTGCCACTGCCTTGCGGCATGGGGGTATTTCCTGGCAAGAGCGTGGGGTAGGTAGACTTCACCGTATCCGCTGGCAAGATCTCCTTCGTGTACGATTCTGACATGCCCCAAATGCGTCTCCAACGGCGCTTGGAGACTGGGCGGAAATGTCGTGACTCTGTCTTTGTCCCCTTTGCCGCTGCGGACTGTCAGTGCCTTCATATCAAAGTCAATATCATGCACCCTCAGCCTCAGGCATTCGATGATGCGCAACCCGGAACCGTACAACAGTTTAACAACAAGCTGATGAATTCCGGTCATCGCACCAATGATCCGCTTCGTCTCATCGCGAGTCAAGACAACAGGAA
>JASEGZ010000008.1:36465-55624 GCA_030018935.1 Syntrophales bacterium | reverse complement strand
ACAAACCGGACAGATTGTGTGCTACAAACCGGACATATCACGTGTTACTAACAATTCCAAAATCCTCCTTGTCCATTGTTATTTTTTAATTTACTCTTGTTTCAGCATTCAGCACGGCTTTTAACGAGATCAATAAATCTTGTGAGATCACTACCCGGTCCAAAAACAGCCTTCACACCCATCTTTAGTAATTCTGGCTGATCAACATCAGGGATTAAACCCCCAACCACAATTTTTACATCTTCCATATTATTTTGTTCCAGTAATTTGATTAATCGAGATACATTTTCAAAATACGCCCCACTAAAAAAGGCTAAACCGATCACATCAACATCTTCCTGCTTAGCGGCAGCAACGATATTTTCTGGAGCTCGATAAATAATGTAAATTACTTCAACGCCAGCATCCCTTAACATTCTCATAACGGTTTTCGTTCCCTTGTCATGACCTTCCAATATATGCTTGGCCATTAGTAACCTTGCTTTTTTCCTGGATTCCATATTTAAAATACCCCCTTTTTAGTAGGCTGCAAGGGGACTACAATCCGTCCCCCATTTCAACACTTTTCTCAGCGTTTTTGCAATTTCTCCAGTAGTTGCTTTCGCTTTAGCAGCTTCTATCGCTGCTGGCATGACACCCCCATATTCACCTTTAGCCAACCTTTCAGCCGCCAGGAGCAGGCCATTTAAAGCCGCATCTGTTTTAGCTTGGTCACGCTCGGCCTTATATTTTTTTACTCGCTCGATAGCTATTCGAGCTACCTCCGGATCTATACGGAATGGCTTTATCTCTTTTTCTTCCCCCATCACGTATTTGTTCCAACCAACAACAACTCTTTCCCCGCTATCAACTTGCTGACGCCACTTCGTAGCGTTCTCCCGGCACTGCCCTATAAGCCAGCCATCTTTTAGCGCTTTAATAAAGCCACCCATCTCATCAATCTGTTTAAGGATTTTCTTATCCTCTTCCTCCATCTTATTGGTAAGCGACTCTACATAATAGGAACCGCCCAGGGGATCAGTAACCTTAGTGATGCCAGTTTCTTCTGCTATTACCTGCTCAATTCTCAGCGCGAGAATTGCTGCCTCCTCTGTAGGGATGCCAACAGATTCATCATAGCTTGGTAACGCCATGGCTGTTGTACCAGAAAGTACTGCTCCTAAGGCATGAAGCGTTGTCCGAATAAGATTAACCAAAGGCTGTTGTCTGGTAAGCTCGGAACATGAGGTATGAGTATGGGTTCTGAAGTGCATGGAAGCTGGTTTTTTGCATCCATATTTTTCATGGGCGATTCTGGCCCATAATCTTCTCGCGGCTCGAAACATACAGATATATTCAAAAAAGTCGTTACAATTTGCAATTTGGAACCCGATTCCTGGCATAAAGGAATCTGGTTCTATCCCTGCCTTTACACAGGAATCGGCAACTGCCATTGCCGTAGCAATGCCAAAGGCCATCTGTTGTACAGCATTTGCTCCCAACTCAGACATAGCCTGACATTCGATATTAGTATGATTCCAACCGGGCATTTCTTTGCAACAAAAGTGAATAAGATCAGTTGCCAGCTTAAGCCCATCATTGGGTTCCCATAGCATACTTGGAAGCCACCAGGCAGTGAATTCCCAGTTCATGGTATTACCGCGCAGCTTATCCCTGGGAAAGCCTCTCTTATCGGCATAGGCAATGAAATGAGCAAAAACTGGAATGGTATCTGCGTTAATCATCACAATATTGGTTTTAGTTAAATCTAAATCATGTAGCATTCGTTCGAAATCCTCATCGTTAATACAGCTAACACCATCATTACCAATATAACCTGCCGCTTCTGGTTCATCAGGATCGAAACCTGCATAGGAGGGTAAATCCCATACCAGATTATATGACCGACCGCCAAAGTATCCTTTCATTCCTGCTTTTGCAAGCAAATCCATTCTCTCCCTGGTATGTTCCGGTAACCCGTATCCATGTACTTGCTGGTTTATCCATGGCTGAAATTGGTAATGAATAACATAGTTGCTTCTCATATAAGGGTAAGTGCCAGGTGAACCGATGTCTTGGGCATAATTGATATGCTCAACGTCTAAAGGAGTATAAACGGGTTTGATTGGTATTCCTGAACTTGTGGTCGAGCTAAAATCCTTCCCTTGGTAGCGTTTTTCATAAAATTCTTGCCATTCCTGTTCAAGTTTTTTTGCTTCTTCTAACGTTTCTTTGGAAAACATTTTAAACCTCCTCGTATTTAAATAGGGTACAACAGTTTACGATAAAATGGGGTATATTTAGCTTCATACCGCATTAACTAACATTTCCACAAAAAGAGTGCCATCATACTTTAACCGGTTTTCTTTAACCCGACTTCACCCTTAGATAACTGATAACTGGGACGCCCTTAAATAAATAAGCAACCCATTTCATTTAGATGAGTTGATAACTATCCTCCTGAGCAATGGCTTCCCCTCTCTGAACTGCATATCCCACACCATACCGCTTGTGGCAATGGTTGAAGCTAACCACGTACCCAACGTTTATCATGCCAGTCCGCTCTCTGTCAACTGAATTATCTAAGGGCGTCCCCACCATTAACCAAGGGTGTCCCCACCATTAACCAATGGGGGAACTATCTTTTTAGATGAAATTGGTGAGCTTTCTCCTCCCGTTCAGGTCAAGCTCCTCCGATTTCTTCAGGAACGTGAATTCCAGCGACTCGGTGGAAATCAGACGATACGTTCCGATGTACGGATTATCAGCGCCACCAACAGTGATCTAAAATCGCTGGTCGGAGAGAACCTCTTCAGAGAAGATCTTTTCTACCGAAGGACTACTCCGTGGATTGCTGAAGTATTTAGAGCGGAAATTGATCCTTGAGGTAATGGAAAGGGCGGGCGAGCAGCAAACGAAGGCCGCCAATATCCTCGGTATCAGTGACCCATGTTACGGTATAAACTCAAGAACTACGATTTCAAGGGGTAGGCTCCTCCACCTGTCCGAGTAGTACCTTGATACGGGCACTCAAATCGGACAGTGTGTCATAGCGGCTAATGTCCTTGGCGGAAAAGAAGCCTGAAGGGTTTGGATGATAATCTTTTGGCCTGTGTTAGCGGACGCATGACCAATTTTCAAGCCGCCATCGCGGCTTCTTCATTTTGAATAACAATTTTGGGATTAGAATTTTTCGGAGGAACGGGCAATCCTTGTTCTTTTAATAAATTAACCTGTTCAATCATCCCCCATTTTGCCTTGTATAGACAATCCTCGACAGAATGACCAATTCCTGAAAACCCTGGCAAATCAGGAGAATAGAAGCCAAAAAAATCATGTTCCTTTGTTGCCTCAATTATCAAAGAATATTGCAAATCTATCATTCTAATTTCACCTCCGCCTTTTATTTCTTGATTCCAGCATCTTTCAATATTGCATGACATGTACCTTTAGGAACTTCCTTCGAGCCGTGATAATCGACCCTGATCAGATTGTTCCACCCAGGCTTATTTGCAACTTCTTCCTGGCTCAGGACAACGGGCAGCTTCTTGTCTTTGCGGGGCCGTTTGATTTCGTAGAGGAACTTTCTTTTCAGCATGCCCCCGTAGTAAAATTTCAGGGCGTTGATGGCTTGGTTCAGCGTAGAGGTGGCGGATTGCTTTTCTTCCGCGAGATAGAGGAGATAATTCTTGACGTCGCTCTCACTGATTACAGATGAACTCTTACCTGCATGACTGAGAAAATCCCTGTTGAAGTAGAGATAGGCTTTTACGGTCTTGTAAGGGATGCTCTTGACCTTGGCAACGAAGTCATGGCTGTAAAAAAGGGAAGGTAACGGCTATCTTGCCCGCGGCGCTTCTTGTGAGAGTTACTATGCCCATCGGCGATACTCCCTTGTAATGCTTCAGCACTGCCTTCAGGATTTATTACCGGGCCGTAAATCGGTTGCAGAATATATGGGGAATTTCGGATTGTCAAGAACATACTCAAAACCAAACTACTGATTTTCCGGCAGGCGCTGAGGCTGCAGACACGCAAGGGACGGTTCAATTTATTTACTATAAGTTTGCGTTGCTGCGGAGGAGCCGAATAGCACCTTGATATGGGCACTCAAATCTGACATGGCGTCATACCGGGTCAAATCATAATAAATTGGTGTGATGGATATCATCCCTTTGCTCAGCACATAGGCATCGGAGTTAATCTCATCCTGAGCGGAAATTTTTGTTTCACCCGCCAACCAGTAATAGATATTATCTCTCGGATCTACCCTTCTCTCAAAATTTTCTATAAAACGCGCCCTGCCCTGTTTTGTCACGCAAATCCCCTTGATCTCATCTTCGGGAAGAGCGGGGATATTGATATTGAGGGGAATGTTTTTCAAGGGGTTGTTTTTTACCATGAATTGTGCCATCTTTCTGGCAAACCTTGCAGCAAAGGTAAAGTCCGCATCTCTGCGAGTATCGAGAGATACCGCTATGGAAGGTACACCCAGGATGGCCCCCTCGGTTGCTGCTGATACAGTTCCCGAATAGATCACATTAATCCCCACATTGGCACCGAGATTGATCCCCGATATGACCAGGTCTACAGGTTTTTCGGATAACTCCCTGATACCGATCTTGACACAGTCCGCCGGCGTTCCCGTTACGGCATATCCAAAGAAATTTCCGTTCTTTTTCGCCTCTCTTACCATCAGAGGACGGAAGATGGTAATCGCATGGCCTACGGCGCTCTGTTCGATTTCAGGAGCTACAATTAAACAGTCCGCATCCCTCGAGAGCTCCTGATACAGGGCACTCAACCCCTTCGCATATATACCGTCATCGTTTGTCAGTAGAAACCTCATGATCCTATCTCCCTTGAATGGGCTATGGGTTATTGCCTATCGCCTATCACTATCACCTATGGGTTATGATGGCTTGGTCTATTTGGCCGGTTATGGATATAGGGCTTTCACCTATGACCTATGAGTTCTATGGATAGAGGGTCTTGATATAACTCGCCGCCTCTTCAGCCACTGGTGCCGAATCAATCAAAACAGAAAGTTCATTGTTGTATTTCAGGGCGGAATGCGTCAGATTATGACTCCCCACAAAGGTATATCTCCTGTCTATAACCACCAATTTGGTATGGGTGGTCATTTCGGGAGAATCGAAATAAACCTTTACTCCCCCCTTTTTCAATTTGACCACGGTGTCCTGATTATGCGCATCAATGTCGGAGGAACCATCACCCCTTTCAAGGACTACCACTACCTTGATCCCTCTGCCTGCGGCCTGTATCAGATGTCGCAAGATGACCTCTGAATAATTGCGAGGATGTCCATTGGCCTTGAACAGAAAGAAGGACATGAGAATCTCTTTTTGGGCGTGGTCAATCGCCGCAGAAAGGGCAGGAAAATACTCCCTGTTTTTGAGAAGTGTCACGGAACAGCCTGGCAGAGAAGAGGGGTGGCCTTCTTCCCCTCTTACCATCTTCTGTTTAGCTGCAACAGATAGGAACGACCTTTCAGATGGTAACAGAAGGATGGTGAGGGACAGAATCAGGATGAAGAGGAAAATGGTCTTTGTCGAGCGGCTCGGCATACTCCTATTCACTTTGAAATAAAGGAGTCAAGGGGTCGAGGATTCCAAATGTTAAAAAACTACAAGGAATTGAAAGTTTGGCAGAAGTTTTATCAGTAGAAAACAAACACTTGAACCCTTGAACCCTCGAACCCAACTGATTACTTTACGTCTTCGAAGTCCGCATCAACAACATCTTCGTCTTTCCGGGCGGCTCCTTCCCGCTCTCCTGTCTCCGGCCCACCGTAGGCACCTGCTCCGGGCTGTGCCGTAGTTTTAGCGTACATGGCCTCGGCAAGCTTGTGCGATGCAGTGGTCAACTTCTCCTGGGCTGCATTGATGGCGACGATGTCATCGCTCTCGATAGCCCTCTTGACTTCGGCGATAGCTTCTTCAATCCTGCTCTTCTCCGCAGGATCTATCTTATCACCGAACTCTCTAATATTTTTCTCCACGCTGTAAGCCAACGAATCCGCCTGATTTCTTAACTCAATCAGTTCTTTTTTCTTCTTATCTTCCTCTGCATGGGCCTCCGCATCTTTGACTAATTTGTTTATCTCCTCCTCAGACAATCCGCTCGAGGCGGTAATCCTGATGCTCTGTTCTTTCTCCGTGCCAAGATCCTTTGCAGATACGTGAACAATCCCGTTGGCATCAATGTCAAAGGTCACCTCTATCTGGGGCAATCCTCTTGGCGCCGGGGGGATGCCAACCAGTTCAAACCTCCCCAGGGTTCTGTTGTCCGCTGCCATGGAGCGTTCCCCCTGCAGGACGTGGATGCTCACCGCTGGTTGATTATCCGCCGCCGTCGAAAATATCTGGCTCTTCTTGGTCGGAATGGTGGTATTCTTCTCAATCAGTTTTGTCATTACACCACCGAGAGTCTCAATGCCGAGAGACAGGGGCGTTACATCGAGAAGCAGTACATCCTTCACATCACCGGCTAAAACACCCCCCTGGATCGCTGCACCGACGGCCACCACTTCATCGGGGTTGACTCCCTTATGGGGTTCCTTTCCGAAGATTTCTTTAACTTTCTGCTGTACCCTGGGCATACGGATCATCCCCCCTACAAGAATCACCTCGTCTATGTCTTTTGGGGTAAGATTGGCATCCTGAAGGGCTGTCCTGCATGGCAGAACCACTTTTTCGATCAGGTCCTCCACCAAGGCCTCCAATTTAGCCCTCGTCAGCTTGAGATTCATGTGCTTGGGACCTGAAGCGTCAGCAGTAATAAAGGGGAGGTTGATATCTGTCTCCAGGGAGGTGGAAAGCTCCATTTTAGCCTTTTCCGCCGCCTCCTTGAGCCTCTGCAGGGCCATCCTGTCATTTCTGATATCTATCCCCTGGTCTTTTTTGAATTCAGTAGCCAGATAATCAATAAGTCTCTGGTCAAAGTCCTCACCGCCGAGGTGGGTATCACCGTTTGTCGCCTTAACTTCAAAGACCCCGCCCCCAAGTTCAAGGATGGAGATATCAAATGTCCCTCCTCCCAGGTCAAAAACGGCGATCTTTTCGTCCTTTTTCTTGTCCAGACCGTAGGCCAGGGCTGCCGCCGTCGGTTCATTGATGATCCTCAGGACGTTCAACCCGGCTATTTTCCCCGCATCTTTGGTGGCCTGCCTTTGAGAATCGTTAAAATAGGCAGGGACCGTAATGACCGCATCGGTTATCTTCTGTCCGAGATAATCGTCGGCGGTCTGTTTCATCTTCGTGAGAACCATCGCCGAGATCTCTGCCGGAGAGTAGTTCCTTTCCCTTATGGTGACCTGTGCATCGCCGTTCTTCGCCTCGGTGATCTTGTAAGAACATATCTTCGCGTCATACTGAACTTCTTTGGAGGCAAATTTCCTTCCGATGAGTCTCTTGACGGCATAGACGGTATTTTCAGAGTTGGTTACCGCCTGTCGCTTGGCAACCTGTCCTGCCAACCTCTCACCGCTATCCGTAAAGGCAACCATCGAAGGTGTGGTTCTGCTCCCCTCCTGATTGGCTATGACAACGGGATCCCCTCCTTCCATGATGGCGACACAGGAATTTGTCGTCCCTAAATCAATCCCTATTATTTTCCCCATTATTTATCCTCCTTAATCTCTTAATCTTTAATTGGTATGCCGTTTTATGTTTTCTGTTTCGTACGCTTACAAACAGAAACCTTGGCCGGCCTTAGCAGGCGGCTGTTCAAAAGATAACCCTTTTCAAATTCATCAACCACTTTGTTATCCTCATGTTCTTCGGTCTCTACCTGAAGTAAGGCTTCATGTATATTAGGGTCAAAATCCTTGCCGATAGCCTCAATTTTCTCGACTCCGTATTTTTCCAGACAACAGCACAGTTGCTCCTGAACCAGTTTAAGACCGGCTTTGAAGGCCTCAAGGTCGTCTGCGTTGCAGGCGTGCTTGCATGCCCTGTCGAGGCTGTCTGCCAGTGGCAGGATATTTTTGATCAGATTTTCATTGCAGTATTTTACAAATTCGGTTTTCTCTTTCGCGGCACGTTTTTTGTAGTTCTCAAGCTCTGCAATGGCGCGCATATACTTGTCGAAGTTTTCGGCGGCCTCTTTTTCCTTTTCCTTGAGCTTCGTCATCAGATCTTCAATAGACACTATTTTGTATCCGGTCTCTGAAACAGTTTAAAATCTACCATTTCACAAATCACATGTCCTAACGTGATGTGAACCTCCTGAATG
This sequence comes from Syntrophales bacterium, assembly GCA_030018935.1. Lineage (NCBI taxonomy): Bacteria > Pseudomonadati > Thermodesulfobacteriota > Syntrophia > Syntrophales > Syntrophales bacterium. The sequence continues at coordinate 47,389 of JASEGZ010000008.1, read as the reverse complement.
CGGGGTACACTTTGGGAAGAAACGTGGAGAGAATAATCCACCATTTGTGCTATCTTGCCCCCGTCTTTCCCCGTCAGACCGATGGTGATCATACCGATTTTTTTTGCTATCTCCAGGGCCTTGACAACATTCGGAGAGTTTCCGCTGGTGCTGATTCCCCAGGCTATATCTCCTTGCTGTCCTATGGCCTTAATCTGTTTGCTGAAGATTTCTGAGAAGTCATAATCATTGCCAATGCTGGTAATAACGGAAGTATCGGTAGTTAAGGCTATTGCGGGAAGTGGTGGCCTCTCGATGATAAACCGGTTTATAAATTCTGCAGCCAGGTGTTGGGCATCCGCTGCAGAGCCGCCATTTCCAAAGAGTAATATTTTATTCCCCGTCTTTAAAACGCCTGTCACCGCCTCGACAACATTGACAATCCTGTTCAGGTTCTCGTTGACGAATATTTCCTTAAGCTGACTGCTCTCCCTGAATATCTTTACAATGTGGTCTTCCATATATCACCACAACAACTGTATTTCACTTTTCATCAAACTGCCAAAACTAAAACTAATATAGTAACCACATTACCTCATGTCAAGGTATTGGGCCGATTAATTCAGGGGGAAAATATGGAATCTAAACTACGGCTCCTGTCTCTCAGTTCCGCCAGTTTTCCTTTGTTCCATTCGGATGTCCTGCTGAAATATTGGGTAATCCTGGCAATTCCCTCCACATCTTTTGACCCGCAGAAGGAACAGGTTTCTCTCAAGCCCCTAAAAGTCCTGTCACAGGCGGTACAGGTCGTGAAGTCAGGTGAGAAGGTGATTTGGGAGTTTTTGGTGTCTCTGAAAACCTCGGTGACGAACCTGACAATGGACTCCGTGGAAGGCCGGGTCTCTCCGAGCCACAAAGAGGTAAAGGCGCCTCCACTGATAAAGGGATGAAAGCGCCCTTCCATCTCCACGCGTTCCATGGGGCTCACGGGAGCCGACACATGCAGATGAGAGGAATTTGTGTAATATATCCCTCCCTTTGACAAATCACCTTTGACAAAGTGTCCCGCCTCCGGGGAGAAATACTTCAGATCCAGCCGGGCAAAACGATAAGCTGTGGTCTCCGCTGGTGTCTGTTCGAGAATAAACCGCATCCCATATTTTTGACTGAGCTTATCGGTTTCTCTCTTCATATGTTCGATTACCTTTAATCCCAAGTTCAGGGCGTCTGTGGATTCGTGTAATTGTTTACCGGTATAGATCTGGGCAAGTTCATTGAGTCCCACCATCCCCACGAGATAGAACGAGCGATCCATTCTGAGATAGGGTGAACCATCCCTGTTCATGGCGAGCATAGAGAGGGGTCCCGCCTTACCGTGGGAAAGCAATCTTTCTATAAAATCTTTCTTTTCACTGTGGGCCTTCGCTGCCAGTTCCATCAGCTCCGAGATCAAGGAAAACAACTTGAGATTATCCCTCTTGGCTTTATAACCGAGCCGGGGAAGATTCAAGGTCACATTCTGGATGGCAAAACACCTTAACCTCCAGGGGGTCTTTGCATCACTCCACCATTCCCCCTCCTCTAAGCTCGAACAACCGCATATTGTTCTGGCCTTTTCGTCCCGTTCGAAGACAAAACAGGTATTTCCTTTTTCCGCGGCTACATCGCAGATAAGATTGAGAAAGTCTCCATGCCCCGGTGTTTGAAAAAACCTTTCCGTGATATGGACGACAGGTCTGGGGAAGATGAAAGGCCTCCCCGTGGCATCCCCCTCCTTGAAGACCTCGAAAATAGCCCGGACAAACCTCTGGGCATCCACGGTATAATCTTTGTAAGTCTTGCCGGTAAATTTACCTCCCGGCCCGATCGCCGGGACATCCGCAAAATGTTCGGGCACTTCCCAGTAGAGATGGATGTCGGTAAATACGGACTGCCCGCCTCTGGCCGAAGTCAACTGAGAGAATTCATAAACGCGCACCTGGGCAAACTGTTTGATTTCCCTGTCGCTCATCGCCGTCAGATAGGGGGCAAAGAAGTAATTTACCGCATCCCATCCAATGACACCAGCAAAATGCCCCTGGAGAAGAGAGCCAAATCGCACCATGTGGGCCAGGAGAACCTCCACGTGCCTGGCCGGTCTGGCAACTGTGATGGAACGGGGGATGTTCGGGCCAAACTTTTTAATGTATTCAAGGGACTGACATGCACTGTAAGGTCTGTCAATGTATCCCAGGCCATGTAGATGGATATCACCTGCCACATGGGCATCCCTCACATTGTTGGAAAAGACATCATGGAGGGCGTATTCCCGCTTGATGCCTTCGGCGAGGACCAAGTTTGTGCCTTCGGGGGTGTGGGGTACATTGGCGTTTTCCTTATTCTGGTGAAAAATGAACTCCCTTATGTCATACAGGGGAAATCCGAGACGGACATGCATCCTTCTTGCCTGGTCAAGACCTTTTTGGATAAGTTGTACGTTCACCAATTCCCTGATCAGGGGTGTTGTGAGCAGACTGATCCCGGAAGAGACGATCTGTTTTTCAACTTCCCTACTGATCATTTCTGCTGTATCAACGTCCATGTCTGTCTCCCGGAGGAGGGCATCAACGATTCGCTGCCGGTTCCAGCGGGTCATGTCTTCTTCATACGACGCCTTCACGAAAAGCGTCAAATCTGTGGTTTCATGATTAATAACGGCCATATCCCATAACCAATTTGATAAACTCTAATCCGAAATCTGAAACAAATCCTCGTTCAATATTGTTCAAGACTTACGACTTACGACTTACGACTTATGACTTTATATGTTGGTCTTTGTAACCACGTCCAATGCACTGAGTGTCTTTTCTGCGGCCATGGAGAGTTCTTCATCCTGATTATGGTTTAAGGAAAACACACGAAAATGGACGACTCGGGCCGGGATAAACCGGTAGATATCAATCAAAGGTTCCGGAGATGTTCTCCCTGTAGCCGGATTAAAGATATTGATCTTCTTTTCCGTTTCTGCCATGGGGTTGATGGGCCGCGGATCCTGCGTAGCCAGATCTACCCGCAAAGCGATGCGTGTCAATGCCGCAGGAAGATGCTTCCTGATCTGTTTTTCGTAATCACCAGCCTGAGAAAACCTGGTTCCCTTCTGGATCTGGTCAACGGAAATCTCTGTGGAAAAAGACATCTTCCACTTGATTTCTCTGTGGTGGAGCTTTTCCCACTCCCGTCCTAATTTCCTTTTTTTGGGATCCTTATTCTTAAGCCAGTTTTGCACCTCATGAAACAGGCGCCATTCATCGCAATGTAGGTACTCATCCAAAGCATCAGCCGGGTTCGCAGGGAAGACAATATTCATCGTGTCTCTGAAGATCTCCTGCAGGTGGAGATCCAGCGCCCTTGTTGTCCGGTGAAAGTAAACATTGGTGTAGAGATTCAATCTCGCATTTATAAAACGACTCAGCGCCGAAATGCCTGCCTGGTGGAGTGTCAGACCCTCTTCCGTAAAAAATGTGTAGAACCGAAGCCTTGCAATATCCACAATGTCTAAGGAAAATCCGGTCATGTAGGCATCTCGCTGGACATAGTCGAGATTGTCCACGGTATAGATACCGGAGAAGAGCTGTCGTAGAAGTTGTAACCATTTTGGCTGCCTCGTCTCCTGAGCGGTCGGCATCTTGATCAGGAAGGCAACCTGAGCGGGATCAAGAGGTTCCCCCTTAGCAAAAGGACCACCGGGACTCCTCCTGATACAACTGATGATCTTATTCAGCTTTCTCATGATGATAAGCTGTCCCAGGTCCTCATGCGTTAAATCGTACTGGTTAAGGAAATGGTCATCGAAGAAATGCCCGTAAGGGCCATGCCCCACGTCGTGAAGTAATCCTGCCACCCGGAGAAGTTCCTCCACGTAGTTCAAGGAAGGGGCATCTCTGCATACTTCGCAAAGACTCGGATAGAGGCATCTTCCGAATTCACCGGCAATGTGCATGGCGCCGAGGGAATGTTGAAATCTGGTGTGCTCCGCCGCTGGATAGACCCATCGTGCACTCTGAAGCTGGTAGATCCTTCTTAGCCTCTGTAGCCAGGGTGAATCAAGCAAATCTTTTTCTGTTTTCTCCGGAGAAAAATCGGCTGAGGGTACAGTAAAAGAGGCGTACTGATATATAGGGTCAGCAATCAGCGCCAGCCCTTTGTATATTTTAGGATACCCCATGTTTTTCGTCTTCACAAAGTAAAGTTTACAACATTCTCAGGTAAATATCAAATCTTGAACACGTTTTGTGATTCGTAAGCGTTCAGCTATCAGCTCTCAGGAAAACAGGCTATAGGCAAGAGGCTATGGGCCTATCGCCTATAGCCCCTTGCCCATTGCCAGTGTTGTTTTGACCTGTCTTACTGATCGCTGATAGCTGACGGCTGAACGCTTACCGTGATTCTGTTGGTGGTGGAAGGGCTTGGCGGGGAGGCTAAAAGCCGGACATCATCAGTCTGTATACCTTTTCGGCTGAGTCGTTTGATAACTTGATGAGGGCATTTTTCCGGCTGTTTTCGCTGGCAAGCTGGTCAGTGACCTGATAATCTTCCATTCCCAAAAGATCTTTATTGCTCCAGATAATCTCATGGGTACCCTGTTCTTCAAAGATGATTTCCATGGTCATCGTCACCCGTTCCTCCACAGCGATGTTGTTGATGTCGTAAGAGAGATGGGCGGTGGTAAGGCTTTTTATGCTTCCCCTCAATACAGCATCTGCCATCTCCGGTCTTCCAACCAGCTTGAATCTCCTCCCTTCGATAAACTCATCTATGAAGGCCTTCCGGAGGTAGTTTTCCACGTAGGCCTCGCTGCTCCTGTTGGAAAATGTGTCAACAAAAACCTTTTGAATACGCGTACCTACATGTTCTCCAGCCGGCGTGAAGTGATAACCACACCCTGTGATCAGCAGGAGGAGAGCGGCGCTCGTTATCAGGCCGATGAAACGGTTAATTTTTTTGCAGATCATCTGTTTTGCCTATCCTTGAACCACAATATTGACCAGTTTTTTCGGGACGTACACTTCTCTTACCACCTTTTTCCCCGCGATGAGTCTGGATATCTTCTCATTGGAGATGGCAAGGGACTTGATTATCTCCGCATCTTCATCGGCGGGAACGGTTATCCTGCCTCTTACTTTCCCGTTGACCTGAATAACAATGGTAATTTCCTCTTCCGAGGCCACGGTCGGATCGTAGGTCGGCCAGGGGTGATCGGCGAGGCTGATTTCTTGGCCAATGAGCATCCAGAGTTCTTCGGTGATATGGGGAACAATGGGGGCCAGCAGCAGGATAATAGCTTCGATGGTCTCCCTGATGACAGAAATGGCCTTTAAATCTCTCTTTTCCGGGCGCTCCACTTGATAGATGGCGTTAACCAGTTCCATGACGGCGCTGATGGCTGTATTGAAGTGGAACCGTTCCTCGATATCAGCGGTCACCTTTCTGATTGTCTGGTGGGTCTTCCGCCTCAGATTTTTCAGATTGTCGGGAAGAGTTTCCCTACCGTTAAAGGGTTCTACACCCCTGATATCCTCGAGATAATCCATGACAATGCGCCAGGTCCTGTTGAGAAAACGGAACGAACCCTCGACCCCTTGGTCACTCCACTCAAGGTCCCTCTCCGGAGGTGCGGCGAAGAGACAGAACATCCTGGCCGTATCGGCGCCATACTCCCCGATCAGATAATCGGGATCAACAACGTTTTTCAGGGATTTGGACATCTTTTCCGTCTTGCCGATTGTGACCTCCTGTTGACAGTAACGGCATTTCCCATCCTTTACCTCCTCGGGAAAGAGATACCCGTGCTCCCCGCATCTCATCGTTTCCTTGCAGACCATCCCCTGGGTCAAAAGGTTGGTAAAGGGTTCGTCAACACTTAAGATACCAAAATCCCTCAACATCTTGGTATAAAATCTTGCATAGAGAAGGTGAAGGATGGCGTGTTCAATACCACCAATGTACTGATCCACGGGCATCCAGTAGTCAAGCTTTTTTCTCTCAAGCCCCGGTTCCTCGGTGTGGTGGGGCGAGCAGAAACGATCAAAGTACCAGGAAGATTCCACGAAGGTATCCATTGTATCTGTCTCTCTTTTCGCCGAGGCTCCGCAGTGGGGACAGGTAGTTTCCGCAAATTGCCGATGCCTTGTTAGGGGGGAGCCGCCCTCTCCCGTGAGCGCCACGTCGTGTGGCAGAACAACGGGGAGATCGGATTCCGGCGCCGGCACCGTGCCGCAAACCTTACAGACGATAATGGGGATCGGCGCCCCCCAGTATCGCTGCCTGGATATACCCCAGTCTCGCAAACGGTACTGGACGGTCTTTTTCCCCAGACCCCTGGATTCCAGATGCTCTGCAATTGCCTCGAGGGCCTTCATGTTTCCCATCCCGTCAAACGGTCCCGAGTTGATCAGGATACCTTCGTCTACGTAGGCCTCTGTCATGGTCCTGGCATTTAGAGGTTTATCGGGATGCTGTATTACCACCTTAAGGGGAAGGCCATATTTCCCGGCAAACTCAAAGTCCCTCTGGTCATGGGCGGGAACCGCCATGACGCAACCGGTTCCATAGTCGGGAAGAACAAAGTTCGCCGCATAAATGGGAATTTTTTTATTGGTTAGGGGGTTGAGGCAATAGGTGTCGAGGAAGATGCCTTCCTTTTCGTACGATTCAGATGTCCTCAATACCCTGTCCTGTTTTTTTACCTTTTCGACGAACTCTCTCACCTCGTTCTCTCTCGGTTTTCCCTCTATCAGTTCCATGACCAGCGAATGTTCGGCGGCAACCAGCATAAAGGTAGCCCCGTATATTGTATCCTGCCGGGTTGTGAAGACCCTGATCTCCCCATCAGCTCCTGCTAAGGGAAAGGAGATTTCGCAACCGTAACTCTTGCCGATCCAGTTTCTCTGCATAGTGAGGACCTTTTCCGGCCATCCGGGAAGTCTGTCGCAGTAGTCGAGGAGTTCCTCAACATAGGCGGTAATCTTGAAAAACCACTGGTCGAGATACTGCTCCCCTACCTCTGTGCCGCATCTCCAGCAGAGCCCGGCCTCGACCTGCTCGTTGGCGAGGACTGTCTTACAGTGGGGGCACCAGTTTAGCGTGGAGCTTTTTTTATAGGCAAGCCCCTTTTTGTACATCCAGAGAAAGAAAAGTTGTTCCCACCGGTAATACTCCGGTTCACAGGTGGAAATTTCCCTGTCCCAGTCGTAGCTGAACCCCATCCTTTTGAGCTGTTTCTTCATGGAGGCAATATTTTCATAGGTCCACTTGGCGGGATGAATTCCGTGTTCAATGGCGGCGTTTTCTGCCGGCATGCCAAAGGCATCCCAGCCCATGGGGTGCAGGACATTGTATCCTCTCATCCTTTTGTATCTCACCACCACATCACCGATGGTGTAGTTTCTCACATGTCCGATATGGATCTTGCCTGAGGGATAGGGAAACATCTCCAGGAGGTAGTACTTCTTTTTGTGAGGATCCTCCGTTACCTTAAATATCTGTTCTTCTTCCCAGCGCTTCTGCCATTTTTCTTCAATCTCCCGGGAGTTGTATCTCATGTTCATCATTTTTCTAAGCTTTCCCGCTACTCCAATAACTTTTTACTTCCATTAATATTCACAATCCCATTATATTCCCAATGATCACCTTCATGATTTCGGTGGTACCAGCGGCGATTGTCATATAACGGACATCTCCCGGCGCCCGTGCGACATAATATTCCTTCATACACCCGTACCCCCCATGGAGTTGGGTACAGTGGTAGGCAACGCGATTAACCATTTCCGGAATCCACCACTTGGCCATGGATACCCTCAGGGTAATGTCTCTTCCCTCGATGAAATCTTCGATGAGAGAATTCAGGAATGTCCTGCCTATTTCGACATCGGTGGCCATCTCCACGATTTTGAATGTGTTGTGCTGATGGCTACTCACAGGACATCCAAAGACGGTACGTGTTTTACAATAATCAATGGTCTTTTCCAGTACATATTCCGCCGCCACTTGGGCATCAATGGTAAGTATCAGGCGCTCCTGTTGCAAGTTGTGCATCAGATACTGGAATCCCTTGCCCTCCTCACCCAACAGGTTCTCCACGGGAACCCGACAATCCTCGAATATCAATTCCCCTGTATCCATACTGTGTCCCCCTGTCTTCTCGAGAAGGCGTCCCTTTGAAAAACCTGGAGTTCCCTCTTCAATGAGCAGTACGCTAATACCTTTATGGGGGGGCTTAGCCTTGGAGTCTGTCTTCACCGCCGTTACAGCTAAATTGCAACTTATGCCATTGCTGATAAAAATCTTCTCGCCATTCACGATGTAGTCATTGCCGTCCCTTACTGCCCTGGTACGGATACTGGCGAGATCGGAACCGGCCTCCGGTTCTGTCATAGCAAGAGATGTAATAATATCTCCAGTTACGCATCCGGGGAGATATCTCTCCTTTTGTTTTTCGTTGCCATGATGATGGAGATAAGGAACGATAATGTCACTGTGAATCCCCATTCCATTTACTACACCGGGACACTCGGACCTGCCGAGTTCTTCATGGACGATCACCGAGTATTCAAATCCTGCCCCGGCACCGCCGTAGCGCTCCTCGAGCCAGGGGCAGAGGTATCCCTGCTCACCCATCTTGTACCACAGACCTCTGGGAATTCCTCTCTCATCCTCCCACTTTTCCCCATACGGTTTTATCTCCCTATTGACAAAATCCCTGATGGATTTGCGGAAGATGTTATGCTCCTCTCTGTAAAATTTTGCTTCCATTAATGTCTCCTTAATATTATTAACCCCTCCCCTAAAATCCTAAATCCTCACCCACGATCAAGACATGGATATCAGAGAGAAAAGGTTTTCTCTCTAAAATAACTGTTACCCGGCATGCCCGCATGGGGGCATTGCAATCCACACAGAAACCTGTGGCCGCACAGGGAAGTTCTAAGCCCATATCCCTTACTACCTGGGGGGTGGCAACCTCTTTAATTCGCCGGAAGGCGCTCTCCCGATCATTAACGATCTTATTGGCTCCTGCCACTACTATCACCCTGCCCGGGCCGAAGATCATGGCCCCTACACGGTTTCCTATCCCGTCCGTACTGACCAGCGTACCCTCCAGGGTAAGAGCATTGGCGCTGGTGAGGAAGACATCGCAGGTTAAGTGGGACTTTCTTATCTTTAGAATATCTCCCTCGGATAATCCTGGCCTCCAGTGGTCATAGATTACATGGCCCCGTTTCTCCAGGGTATCCAGAACACCGAGTTGTCGGATAGTCATGGAACCCCCGACGCCAATCTTTGCCCCTTTGGGAATACGGTTGAGAATCTCGGTACGGGCAGCCTCCAGGCTGCTCACATATATAGCATCAAAAGCATTCTTTTTCAGCGCCTCCACTGCCTTTCTGCCCCTCTGTTCCAGCAACCATCCCCTGGTTTTTCCCATATTCTGCAAGCGTGCGAAATAAGGATTTTCATTGTCACTGTTTCCCATGATTATTCATGCCTCCTTCCTTCTTCTTTTTTCGCAACACTATTTTCAAGCTAATTTGTACAGAGCATATCATAAATTCCCCTCCTGATCATCATGACCGCTATCGCCGCAAGTAACAGGCTGAATACCTTGCCGAATGCCTTGGCCCCTCCTTCGCCGATCATATTTATCAGCCGGGTGGCATGCGAAAAGACAAACCATACCAGGAAAAGGTTAACGATTAGAGAAAAGATTGTTGGCAGGTAACTGTACAAATCAACAGAGATAAGGATAGTTGTCAGGACAGCCGGGCCGACTATCAGAGGCGTGCCGAGGGGAACAATGCCGAGGGTGGAACTGGTTAATCTGCTGGTTTTCTGGGGAAAGAGCAGGTCGCCAGTAGCAATAATGAGCAGTATTATGCCACCCGCAATCTTGAAGTCGGATATGGAAACGCCCAGAACCCTGAATACAAACTTCCCGAGGACAAGGAACCCCATACTGACGATAAAGGACGTCACAATACTCTGTTTTACAATCTTTGTCCTTTCTTTTGCTTCAATATCCTCGGTTAAGGTGATGAAAATGGGCAGGATCCCAATAACATCAATGGCTACGAAGATTGGTATCAGCGCTAATAGATAGTTTATCCAATTTTCGGACTGGAAGAGAGTTACCATACTGTTTTATCCATTACTTTAAAGAATTTTAAGACTGGCGAAATCTGGTCGAAATCGGAAATCTTTCTCTGTTTGTTTGATAAGAACTTCTTTCTGGGTGCGTGGGTGCGGGAAGTATAGGAGAAGCAGTCTTGTATGTCAATATGTTTTAGTAAAAGGTATAGTGGGTTGCGTTGAGTTGATAGATTTGATTTTTTTGATAAGAACTCGCTTTTGGGTGGGTCGAGCGAGTATATGAAATTGGCGATTGTGTGTCAGGAAGAAACTGGCCGCCCCCACGCGGGGGGCGACAGGGTAATTTGCCCGATAGCGACCAGGGGAAGTTGTTTCAATCCACGCCCCCACGCGGGGGGCGACTAAAGTGGAGGGGAAAAAAGCAGGGGGTCTGAAGTTTCAATCCACGCCCCCACGCGGGGGGCGACCACCATCAGGCTTGACGATGGGTCAGGGGTGGTTGTTTCAATCCACGCCCCCACGCGGGGGGCGACATACTACAGATCAAGAGGTTAGGAAATTTGAAACGTTTCAATCCACGCCCCCACGCGGGGGGCGACTGAGGTGTTCCCGATGTGGTCAAATTGTTGAAAAGTTTCAATCCACGCCCCCACGCGGGGGGCGACATTCACCACTATCAGTATCTCCCTCGAGATTCTCGTTTCAATCCACGCCCCCACGCGGGGGGCGACTTAAAAACAATCTATAACCTAATCAACAAAGACAGTTTCAATCCACGCCCCCACGCGGGGGGCGACCTAATTCATCAGAAATGATTTCA
>JASEGZ010000008.1:0-36365 GCA_030018935.1 Syntrophales bacterium | reverse complement strand
AAATGATTTCAATTCTTTTAGCGTTTCAATCCACGCCCCCACGCGGGGGGCGACCCAGGAACGTTGCCACAATCCTGACGGCCATTGATGTTTCAATCCACGCCCCCACGCGGGGGGCGACTTACAACTCATAACTTGTTACAATTTCAAATAATTTACCCTTTATTCCGCGTATATGCCCTATAAAGGTCCATCCAGTCTTCACTTGTCAAAGAACATTTTGCTAAAATCTTATTATATTCGCCTGTTATCCTCAGTGCGAAGCATACGGGAAAATCATGTCCGCATGAGGTTCGCATCAGTCATTTAAACGATCAGCGGCCCTTCCTGATCCAGCGATTTCTTGGCGCCGATATGCTCGACACGGCGTTTCCAGTTCGACCCCAGAAAATAAAATCGCAGACTGTCTTGCTGGGGATCGATTTCATCAATCAACTTCTGCCGCAGGGTCGCCCATTGCGCCGGATCGACAATGCATTCGAAAACGGAGTATTGCACTCTTTGTCCGTAATTCTGACAGGTCTTCGCTACCCGGTGTAACCGTCGCTGTCCCGCTCCACTCACCGTTGATACATCGTAGCTGACAAGAACAAGCATTACGTTCCCTCACTTCCAGATAAACGGCGGATACCCGTCGAGATCGCCCCGAAGATAACGCGCCATCAGCAGGGCCTGCATATGAAACAGCAGACCTATACTCACCTTTTCATCGAGGAAGGGGTGCTGAATTTCCTCTTGTTTCCGCTCCTGGTAGGCGATCAGCACTGTTTTGCGCGTATCGTCCGTCATCATAACCGCCCCGGAGTCCGTCTTGTTAAACCCCTTTCCTTGAACTTGGCGGAGATTGATCAGGGATAGGACCAATCGGTCCGCCAAAAACGGCCGAAATTCCTCCATGAGATCAAGAGCAAGACTGGGTCGGCCTGGTCGGTCCCGGTGAAGGAACCCCACTGCCGGATCAAGCCCAACCGTCTCCAATGCCGAGCGGACATCATGAACAAGCAGAGCATAAATAAAGGAGAGCAGGGCATTGACGTTGTCCAAGGGTGGCCGCCGGTTCCGCTCCTGAAAGGAGAATGCCTCCTTCTGGGCCACGATCAGGTGGTCGAAGACGTTGAAATAGATATGGGCTGCATCCCCCTCGCAACCGCGAAGTGCGTTGAGAGACTGATCCTGATTCAGCAATTCGAGATAGTTGTTCAGGCGCTTTATGGCAAATCCCACCTGATCCGCAGCCAGTTTATCAGCATGATCACGCAGCGCCCGCTGGAGAACCTTCCGGCTGTTGGCGATCTTCCCTGTCAGCACTGACCGGGCTACATCGGCGGAGACCTGTGGGTCATCAGCGCGGCGGTACTGTTCCCGGCGTAAGAGAACGTTGCCGGAAACCGGCCCCTGTACCCGTGCCATAAAGCGACCGTGTTCCGTAAGAAAGCTGATCCCCACGCCCTTTTCGGCGCAGAAGCCCATCAGGAAGGGACTGCACGCGACATTCCCGAAGCAGACGATCCCGCCAATCGTATGCACGGGGAGACGGAGGCGGATCTCCTTTTCCACCTTGACGACGATCGTCTCCCCCTCCTTGGCGAGGTAGGCACCCTGCGTCGTGACAAAAAGGGTGTTAAGAAGTTTCTTCATCCTTTGTTTTCATCTCATTCAGCATGTTTTCAATCTGAATCTTAAGAACAGGCAGGCGATTTTCCATTACGTCCCACACAATATCCCAGTTCACGCCAAAATAAAAATGTATGACCTTATCTCTCATACCGGCAAGTTTTTTCCAGTCAATCGCCCGATGCCTTTTTCTGAACTCAGGCGAGAGGTTCTTTACTGCCTCCCCGATGATCTCCAAACTTCTTGTGCATGCTCTTGTTAATGTCTCGTTCTTTATAAAATCCTCAAAGGCCAACCCCCTTGTTTCACGCATGGTGAAATTAATTTCATCAAAGATATGCCTCAGGAACTGAGCGTCAGACTTCATACCACCTGACCTCCTTTTCCACATAAGGGCGGATATAAGGGCTAAGGCTGCCTTCCGTAATAACATCCACTCGTCTGCCAAGATATTTCTCAAGAGAAAATACGAGATCCATAAAGTTGTCGAAAGTAGGCTTTTCAAAATCTACAAGAAAATCTATATCACTCCGAGATTTTTGCTCGCCACGCACATAGGAGCCAAACACCCCGATCTTTTTGACGGAAAGCCTTTCTAATGTATCGGAATGTTCCCTTAATATGCTGAAAACTTTTTCTGCCGTCAGTTCAAGCTTCTTTCGCGATTTCATTATGTGAGTCCTCCTCGTGTAATCTCATTAATACCACGTAGTAAAAAGAGTGCGCCATTATACCAGTCCCGTCTCCCCCAAGATTCGCGTCAGATAACTCCTCACTGACCGCCGCTTCTGAATCGTCTTCGGCAGGCATTCGGTCACCAGCGTTTGTTACCTAATTTATTGCCTATATTTACTGTTGTTACCTGATTCTTGGTTGTTATCATGTTTATTATCACGTTTATTAGATATTATCGCGTTTCTTCCATTTCGCCCCGCGACCTGTTCCCAGAACTTCCAGCTTTCCTTCCTTCCGCAGTGCCTCAAGTATAAGACGAATCATAGGGCGGCTCACCCCCGAACAGGCACGGACAAGTTCTCCCACGCCGAACTCTTCGGGAAGTTGCTCGATGGCATCTCTCACCCAAGCTGTTTTCGCTCCCCGACTTGAGCGGATAATGCCCACGCGGTTTTCAAATTCTTTGTAAGCGCCAATCAAAATGCCGAGGCTGAACTGCCACCAGGGAAGAATTGCATGCCCTCCCTCATGCCATCTTTCTGAGGCACGATTCAGGACGTTGTAATAGCTCTCCTTGCTATCCTCGATCAGTCGCTCAAGGCTAATGTAGCGACTCACTTCGTAACCGCTCTGATGGAGCAGCAACACGGTAAGCAGCCGGGAGACGCGCCCATTGCCGTCCGTAAAAGGATGAATGCAGAGAAAATCGAGCACAAAGGCATGTATCAACAAAAGACGGTCTATCCGGCCTTCTTCCCACAAGCCGTTAAATCGGCCGCATAGCTCATTCATGTAATAGGGGGTTTCGCGGGCCGTGACAGGGACAAACCGCGTGATCCAGCGACCATCGGGAAGTCTTTCTTCAACGGTATTATCTCGATTCTTCCATCTCCCGGCGGGAAGATCGGTGTGGCTCAACATGTCGCGATGAATCTTCAGGATTGTGTTCGGTGAAATTTTGAAACTTTCATGGGCAGTGTGAATCCGTGACAGGACATTCTTATACCCGACAACCTCAGCCTCCGAACGATTCCTGGGAGTCGCCTCCTTCTCCAGGAGGGGCTTCAATCGCTTTTCTTCTACAATGACGCCTTCGATACGGTTTGACGATTCGGCGCTCTGGATAATGGCGACTTGCTTCAGGGTGTTCAATACCTGGGGGGGCTGCCGTGTATAGAGTTCCTGCTTCCCCCGGTACTCACCCAATAAACGAAGTGTCCCGGCAAATTCCAAAGGAACGGCTTGACGCTCAAGAAAACTGCGATCCAATGATTTCATGCTGCCAACCCTCTAAGTTTTGGGGCATTCAACGACACAGTTCCCACGAAGATATTCTTGTAGAATAGCTGCTTGCGCTCGACCTTCATGGCTCACCCAGCATTCGCGTCAAATAGCTCTTCACCGAACGCCGCTTCTGGATCGTTTTCGGCAAACATTCGGCCACCAGGGAGCAACTTTCGCACCGCTTCGCGTAAACCGGTTTGGGGGTTATGCCGGAGTCAATCAATTCGTGTGCCCTGCGGGCCGTCTCCTCCGTTTCCTGTCTCAGTGCATCATCGAAGACGACATCAAGGCGATGGCGGGTCTGGCCGTAGAAGAGCGCCCCCTCTGGGATCGGCACAGACAACATTTCCTCCAGACACATCGCCTGAGCGCAGAGTTGGACATTGTCACAGTCGTCCGCCTTGGGCTTGCCCCGCTTGTACTCCACAGGAAAGGGAAGATAGGAACCATCCGGCTGACGATGAAATTCCACGACGTCGGCCTTTCCGATCAGTCCCAGGCGCAGTGAGCGCAGCGACACGCCGTAGTCGATCCTAACATCACCCCGGGATTCCCGGCTTTCGTCATGCACATGCTCGTGCATGATCCTGCCTTCGGCGGTAAAACGGTTCTCAGTCCAGACCTGTTCGATGTGGATAAGGGCGCAGCGCCGCGGACAGTATGAATAGTGACTCAGAGCCGATATGGCAATCAATTCATCGTCCATTCACTTAAGCACCTATAGTCTAAACAACGAAATTGTTAGGATCATTTGTCATTTTTAAAATACCTGCCATATAGCCAATGAAATCATCGTAGGCATAATTCCACTTGTATATTCCTGGATGTCCTGAAACTTCGGGAATGCGAAGATTGTCGAGGCGATACCCCCATATTTGCACGGATGTTTTTTGTATATCCCGCCAATCAACCGGGCGATGGGTCTCCATCTTTTCAACCACACTCTGGTCAACGACCACAGTTCGTGTATCAGTTGCGATAACATGGAAGTTCTTTTCAACCTGAGGGAACCGCAAACCTTCTTCAGACTTCAGCAGCGAACTTGAAAAAGTCCCGGCAAGCCGGATTTCACGTTTGAGTGCATTTGTGCAAAGATCGGGGGAAATCGAGCATCCTTCTGATATTAGTCCAATCAGAACCTTCGAGGAATCGCTCATGCCGGGATTCTTTTTCAGGAAGTCTGATTCTTTGAGTAGGATAGTCCAAACATTCTCCGCACTGATATGGTTGTGGCGATTGACCCGCCCTGCGGTTTGAAGCAGGGAAACCAGAGAGGCTGCTTCACGCACCCCTGTCCTGAAAGAAATATCAACTCCGGCCTCGATACAGGATGTGGCTACAAGTGTCCACTCGGTGTCGTGCATATCCGCCAGACGCGATTTAATTCTGGCAAGAGTTCTATCCCGATCAGAAGGTGTAAGCGCTGTGGACAAATGCTCCACAGATGAGCGTTGAAAACACCTTTCATGCTCACGCGCCAAGACTGCCGCGCTTTGCACCGTGTTCAAAATAACGATTCGCGGTCCCGGAAGAGAGGCCACCCATTCCACAAGGTCTCTTTCCCCCAGGGGTATGTCATTGAAGCGGTATATGATCCGTCCTTGTTCGTATTTCGCCAAACGGTCGCGTAATTTCACAGGCATTATTTCTGGAATATCCGATTTTTCCTTATCGAATTCCTCAATTTTCCAAAAACGGTTGAGTGATCCGGATGCAAGAACCCAATAACATGCCCATTCTCGTGCAAATCCCTTGATCCAACGCCATGCCAATGGCAATAGCTTGGCAGGTAGCGCCGCATGGGATTCGTCAATAAAAACCGCGCTGCCTGGCAGGTTGTGCAACCTCCGCAATGTGGCAGGCGTGTTGGATGCCAGCGTTTCGAAAAAAGTGACGGCCGTGGTCACGATGATCGGGGCTTTCCAGAGGGCTGTAAACTTACGACTATGTATATCCTCAAACTCCGCGCGATGATGCAATTCCGCGACAACAAGCTTCGGATCTTCGCCGGGCAGGACGAGCGCATCGCGATATACTTTCACGGACTGCGTAATGATGTTGGTAAAGGGCAAAACGACAATAATTCTTCTAAGTTTTCGTTTCTGCGCTTGCGCCAGCAGATGCGCCATTACAGCCGTGGTTTTACCAGTGCCGACCGGGCTGTCGCAGGAGACGATATTCCCCGGTATGTCAGTATCCCGGCAGGCAGCATAGACTTCTGAACGGAGGCGTGACCGATCATTGTCCTGTTTTAGGGATTCGACATACCGATCCAGCGCCGCCAAACGGTCTACCGGTCGCAATGCAATAAACGGTTCATCGGCACTCTGATCCTGATAGTGGATCGCCGTGTCAGCATGATCCCCGTCAGCAAGACAGGAGAGGGCGATACGGAAGAAAAGAGAAGCATCCCCCATCACTTCACGAAGATTCGGGCTTATATCCGCCGCCGACAACCTTGTCTCTTCATGCATCCGAACCAGTTCGGGGAGTGTTCGATTTACCCTTTCTAAGACACGATCATCCCTGAGAACATTCTTCTCTTTACGGTTCTGCTCTTCAATGAAATCGGGCAAGCCGATGTGATGTGAACGGACGAGAGCCGCACCAGGTGCAACTTGAATCTTATCCAACAGATAAGCAGTTCCGGCATCGGTGTGTTGAACCGGTAGATGTCGTGCCTTCCGTTTTCCGGACAGCACATCCTGATTTTCTACGTCCAACTTCCCCAGATCGTGAAACTCGGCAGCCAGAGGAACGATTTTTCTCAAAAGCTCCCCATCGTGCAATGCGTAATGACCGGTCGCATCAGCCGCCTGACTGGCAAGTTTGACTACGCCGCCGATATGGGCGGCGTAGTCTTGCGCCGGAATGCCCCGCTTCGAGTCGCTGCTGTGAGCAAATAACATCAAACAGCCCCCATCAAGTCGGAAAATGAGACTTTTCCTTTAAGATCATCCGGAAGATCAACCGGTACGCTGTAGTCGTTCCACGAAGTCGAAGGCTGCATCGGATCATTTCCCTTGCGCTTTGGGGTCAGGGCGTCAATCAACTTCCAATCGGCGCAACTTCCAAGCGAGTCCTGGTGTTCCATATACCAGGCATGCCGGATGCGAACATCTGGGCGGATAGCCGAACGGGTGTGATCGTAGGCAAAGGGAATAAGCGCCTTCATCAAATCGACATCCTTCTGTGTGCATCCGGATTTGTGAGCATGGCTCGGATTTACGTAGAATGGCATGCAATACACACCATGCTCGACCACCCGGTATGCCAACGGCGCCATCCCCTGTGTCTTGCCTTCCTCCACCCCAGCTTTGTTCGTATTGGTGTGGCGTTGAATCAGGATGGGGGCTACCGAAAGACCCATCGTAAATTGAGCCACACCTGTCTTGATATATCCCTTGTTGCCGCCTTCTTCGAGAAAGGTATTTCCAAAAAGACGACCATCCCAATACTTCTTGACAAATGGACTATTCAAGAATTCTTTCTGATCAAAATCCTTTATGTCTTTAGCCATTTCAGCGGAGATATCTTTTCTGACGCGTTCCCTCGATTCGAGAATCTTAAACTCGTCCTTGTTCAAACCAAGTTTTTCGCACACGGCCGTAAAGACAGGTCCTTCGGTATTTTCAACCAGGTCGCGGAGTTTTCGCTTGAAGGATACCGGCGAGATTTCGCCGAGACCGTTGGGACGCTGGCGCGGATCACTCTCGCGGTCGGGATCGCCGTTCGGGTTGGAATTCACTACTTCGATGATCAAGAGGCCAGTAGAACGTTTGATATTGTCGTTCATAATTTCTCCTTTCATGAGTTGTTGGTGGGTTCGTCAGTTTGAGTATTGCCGGATATGTAGCCGAGAAGAAGCTGCGCTCTATCGGAATCATTGAGGCGATCAGGTAAAACCGCGTCGCGCAACTTGATTTCGATAAGTCCGAATTCCTTGAGAAAATACCGTGAAAGACCGACTGATTCTGTGGTATTGGTCCGCGCCCATCCCAAGTATGGGGTGATTCGCAAAGCAAGTTGCGCAAGTGCCTGAGTCGGGCTGTCAAGAGCTGCAACCATCAAGGCATTTCCAAGTAATTGAGGCGGCAGATTATTCTTGCGAACTTCCTTACAGTACAGCGCATGAAGGTCATCGGCGAGTTTCAGCATTCTCCCTACCAGATAGGGTGAATTGTTCATATATATCTCCTTTCCGATGCCGAGCTTCCAGAGCAAAAGCCCCAGGATCACCGGCATCAGCTGTTTGTGTTTATTGAATCCATCAAGCTTAATAACCTCATCGCGATGCAGGCTGTTTCCCAATGAAAGGAACAGTCCTTTGCCATTCTGTAATGTTACGGTGAGCAAATGCGGTACCTGTCGCTGCGCTGCAACTTCATCGAGCATCAACTCAATACCTGCCGTTTTAGGAATAGCCTGGAACGGGTATGGCGTTGAATTACCCTTCTTTACTGTTTTCTTATCGCTTTTAACCGAACCTTCCATTTTCCAAACGAGATTAAGGCATTCCGCAATTTGCAGCGGGAACGGTGTCACCGGATCAGCTACAACAGTTTTTCCTTTCTCTTCCCCCCATGACTTTATCCGAATGGATGGAATGTTGGCGCAACCTTGCTGCCATTCCTTTGCAGCTTCTGCCAACCGTTGTGCCGAATAGTTGCGATAAAAAACGACTTTGGTGCGCGCTGTGTCCATCTTGCGCAAGGAAAACACCCGAAGCTGAACATCTTTGAGCGAGGTTGACAGCCCTTTCAGGCAGTCTACGACGTCTTTGGCGTAATTTTCGAAACGCGCTTCTGAATCGTCAGATTTGCTTGCACCAAATAACGCAGCAAGCTTGGGCGGTACTTCTGGCAAAATTTCAGGATAGGCAAAAATTAACTCTTTACCACCTGCCCATCCCCAGGTCTTTCCTTTTCGGTCATCAGAACCAAGCCACTTCAGTGCGCCTTTTGAACGTTTACGACTTTTTGCCCCGATGCGAAAAGATCCTGCATCGACAGTTCCATATCGGTATTGGCAGGGCGACTCTCTGTTCATGGCGCGGAGAATTACTCTCCCGATATAAGGAAGCCTTACTTCAGGAAGTTTGTCTTTGTCACCGCTACTGTCTAAACCAAAAGCATCTTCTTTTTCATATCCAGTTTTTATGCTATGGGCACTTTCTGATTTCAGAAGGCAGTCATTAATGTATTTTATGGTCTTTTCATGGGTTACCGGATATTCCTTCCAGTCCGGCACATCCAGAAACACCGAGACGGTGCCGCGGTCATTCTCGGGTTTCTTGTCTGAAGAACCTTCGTGGATCAGGACAGAAAGCAGGGACAGATCACGACCGTCTTTTTCAAGAGATCTCCAGATATACGATTCTAGAGCCTGAAAGAATTTAATAGAACGCCCATTCCCCCAATCTATGATTCTTTCAAAAAGGTTCTTTAGAGCGTTAAAATCCTTTGGAATATCGGCGCACTTCTCGTGAAGTTCTCGAGGAATCGTCCCGAGACATTTGTCCATTTTCTTGTCGGATTTCGCGTTCCAGTTTTTTGCTTTTTCTTCGACACACCATTCTTTAAGAAGAGTGAAATCAACCGGTTCCTTACCTTCACGCCACTTCTTCAAACGTTTCTTTTTGTCTTCATCCGCAAGACGGTAAAGCGGCTGAATATTGAAGCCGGGGAAGGAATTACCATTGCTGGGCTCCCACTTACGGAGGCGTGCCGCGTTTTCTTTTCTCATAGATTCAATGTCTGAAATGGACCCGTCTGGGCTGATTGAAATCCGATAGCATGGCTTTATTGCTGACACGCTCGGCAAATTCCTCAACTTGTCATGCTCATCGGGTGTTGGAACTACACCCTTCAGAACAACGGAAAGATGATAAAGTTCATTTAGCATGGTGGCCTCCTTCCCCAGAAAACACCATCATCCCCGCAGTGATCTTGACGTCCTGTTCATAGGTGAATGCGCATTTTGACGCGTAGCCTTCGGAAAAAACCTCTCGCAACATGGAGGGGATCACCATATGTATATCGCTCTGAACCCTCGTTGTCTCTCGAAATGCCCCGAAGTAGCTCGGTCCAAACTCCTTCCAGCCAAGAAACGGGATGGTGAAGCATTGCCCCCGCCTGAGGCGACGATTAAAAATTTCCCGATAGGCATGGCCCGGTGACGTTGTTTTCCCATCCCATTGCCGCGCCTTATCAGGAACACAGTTCCTAGCAATATTGGGAGGAGGTAACACTTCTGCGTATAGCCTATAGCAAACATCAATCAGTACCGTTGCCAGAAGCTGGAATCCACCCCCTTCGGCGATGACACGAGATTTTCGAAGCGGACCGCCATAGTTCGTCTGATAGTTGTGGTATTGGACAGGAGCGCATATTTCGACTTTTGTTGGAATGATCTGCACCGCTGGCCCCCAAAGCATCGATTCGAAGATGCCCTTGACGGCCGAGTATGTTGGCGCTGGATAACTTACTGGGCAGTCGCCTGTGTCAGGCCGTGTCCACATAGCGGTGGCCCCGGCTATCTCCAATGCTATTTCGTATTGTTGCATTTGCATACCTCCTTTCCTTAATAAGTTAGTCTCTGGCTACTCGTTTTCGTTTTTCAACGCAACTTTCTGAATACTTTACAATAATAATTAACACATCAAGGAAGTTCCCCAATTTCCTGCTCTGAATTCGTCAACAAAGGAACGGGACAGCTCAGCAACTTGTTTTAGATGATCATCAAGAGGTTGCCACCGATCTGGCGGCCTTCCCGGTAGTGAATGAGCGTATTTCATTTCACTCTTTGTATCCATAACTTAATCATCCTGAAGCAGTTCGGAGTGGTTTAATTTAAGCCACTTTTCCACATCGCTACGGATTTTCCTGGCCAGGAGAAACATTTCTTTCGCTTCCTGATCCGAGATTACGCCGGCCCGTTCATAACCGCCGAGATTCCTTTTTTTACGAAAATGATCAAACTGAATAACGAGGATAGACGATGCGCCAATAGTATTCGTAAGGGATTGGATGACACGATAGTGGTGGGCTTCTCTTGCTGCCCGGTACCCTGATGCGGCTAACGCAGCCGTTGCTGATTGCAGGGCTGCGTTGTAGGCGATATTCAATCTCCATTCCGGACTCAAGCCGCTTACCTGACAGTCTGTCAGGTCTCGATCAGCCACAGCCAGGAGATCCTTAATTTCCTGTGGAGTTGTCTTGTGAGGCTTTAGCCATCCATTATTTAGCCAGTCTTGCAAGGTCATGTTCGTCTCCAATGAGGAACCATTTGTCCCCCTCAAGAACGGACTGTAAGAAATGATGCCCCTTTACCAGTTTGTCTTTGAATTCTTTGACAGGATAAACTGAAGGATTAATCTCGCGATTCAAGTTCTGCTGTGCCGGGCTGAGTGCAGCAACCACGTCGGCAAAGCTCACATCCCCGATGATCATGATATCCACATCACTGCTTTTGGATTCATCGCTGCGGGCTAAAGACCCATAAATAAATGCTATGCGGATACGTTCCGCGAGTGGGACAAGGACCATCTTCAATATATCGCCCATGCCGGCAGTCTTCATGATCAGACTTTTCAGCTCTGCAAATACCGGACATTGAGGGTTGGCTTGATAATATATCTGCTTTCCCTTTTCGATACGTCTGATAATACCCGCCTCTGCAAGGGTTTTCAGTTCCCGCTGGATAGCGCCCATGCCGCCCCCGGCTATACGGGCAAGTTGTCGCAGGTAGAATGTCTCATCGGCGTGTCCATAAACAAGGGACAAAACGGTTCGCCGCGTCTTACTAAAGAGGGTAAGAGACAAATTATCATTTATAGAATATGAACTCATAATGGGTGCAATTGTACCTCTTTCAGGTTCATTGTCAAGAATATCTTGATACCCTTATCTGTAGTCTTGCGTTGTAAGGCATGCTGAAGGCCCAGTCGCGGTCTACAGGCATCAAGCCGACAATCTGAAAAACTGCAGGAAACTGCGCCGTTTCAACATGGGACCTTCCACGGCATAACCAGGTGCATGAATGACGTTCAGGGGAATGCGTAAGCTGTTTTCGGACAAGCGCCTTCAGAGGCCGTTGCGCCTTCGCCGGTCGATCTGTTTCAAGTATTCGGTGAAGAGCGTGGCATTTGCCTCCTTCATCTCCCGGCGGACTTCCGCAAAATCAATTCCTTTGATCATCCTTAGAAAAGGTTCATTGTTGCACAGGACGATGCCTTTGAGAAACAGTTTGGCAGCGAGGGAGGGCGAAGGCGTCCGGACGAAGGTTTTCTTCAGCTTGAAATACCCGTCAGTAAAGGTCTTGAACTCTTCCCAGAGCCGGATCTGCTTCGGCCTGAAAAGCCCCTGGACATAGGCATAAGCGGGAAGCCATTCGCAGGCGAGCGATGGATCACAGTCATATTCCTCCGGCAGCCGCTCCAGGAGATTTTTCAGTTGGTCATCCCGGAGATGGTTCCAGTCGAGGACGACCGGGTCGATCAGGCAGGCTTCGAAATAGACCTGACGGGCAACCTCCCGGTCGCCCCGCATCAGGTAGGCATCGCCCAGATAGCCATAGATTGTCGCATTGTCCGGCGTCGCAATCAGGCACGCCTGAAGGGAGCGGATCGCCCGATCGTGGTCTCCGGTCTGGAGATGCGCATAGCCGACGGGAATCCCGTCGGCAAGGAAGGCGCTGTCCGCCAGACGACTCTCTTCGATCGCGGCGACGATCTTGTGGAAGAAGGGGCGCCGGAGTTCATCGTCGGTCGGGCTGCCGGGGCCAAGTGAACGGCAAAATGCCTCGAAAGAGCGCCATAATTGAAAGAGATACAAAGGACGGTCGGGACCGGACGGCGGCGCGGTGGATAACCCCTCTCTAAGGAAAGAGGCAATTTTGAACTTCCTTTCCACATCTTCGCCGCCACGATAGAGATCCCTGTAACGTTTCAGCGACTCCAGGGCATCGTCGAGACGCAGCGCCTTTAAGGTCGCCGCGGCATCGTTGATCAACATGTATTTGTCCTCGAAAAGCGGGATCTGTTCCATTTTCATAGGCTGTTTCTGATCGATAATGATCGCAAGCGCATGGGCTTTCTCCTCCCTAAGCGCTCTTCACCAACAAAGGAGGTGAACCGACAAACACTGCCCTACAATAAACCTGTAAACCTGGAACAAGGATGGGGGTGGCACACTTTTCAATTACCAAAACTGGCACAGTTTTTACTTTACCATTGACACCCCTCCTTCAAACCTAACCCTGGAATGCCTGCATCGCCTCTTCTACAAGGAGTTCCCCGCATCCTTTATACTTTGGCGAGAAATGGAACAGTGAAATCCTCTTGACTCCCGCCATACGTGCCAGAGTCCCTGCCTGTAAGGCCGTAAGATGGTACTTCTTCGCCGCACTATCGGCATCATCGTGGAGAAAAGTCGCCTCGATAAATAACAGATCGGACCCCTCGGCCAGAGCGACAATCTTGCGACGATTTTCATCATTATAGATAGCATCGGTGATATACGTTATCTTCTGACCGGGTGTTATCTTGACTATCGTCGCCTTCAATTCGCCCAGGGGAATAATCTTTTCCCTTGTTTCCTGTCCCCCTTCTCTCCAGCTAACCTTGACCGGCGTATCATCATCGTCACCGGAAAGAACATGATTCTTCAATTTCATCAACCATGCCCCTACGGGAAGTCCCATCTCCTGCAATACATTTTTTTTGATGTTAACACGGCTCTTCTCTTCAAATCGGAAGGCGAGACAGGGTATCTTGTGATCGAGGAATGTCCCCCGGACAGAGAAGAGGCTCCCCTCCACAAGGGTGCCATCAAAACCCTCCTCTTCCGCCACCATCTCCGGCTTGAAGGCCGTCCGGCAGTGATAGCATCTGGTTAATTTGCCCTCTGGATGTACCTCTGTTATTAAGAGGGCAAAATCATTCGTGTAGTTTTCCACAAGATTCCAGGTATAGGCCCCGATCTTGTTTTCCACTTGCTTGTGGAAACCGGGGGGACCGAACAGGGAGATATGCCGGTCCCGCCCCAGGCAAACCCTTAATAAATGGTCGAAGCCGATGAAATGGTCCATGTGGGTATGGGAAACAAAGATATGGCTGATCTTGAGAAGTTTTCGCGGGGGAAGGAGGTGAAGGTCACCCAGGTCAAAGAGCAGGGCCTCGTTCCGGTACTTAAATTCAATATATACCCCGGGGTCACCGAAGGGGTCATTAATCAGGGAGGCGTTAAACATGTTGTATCTTCTATCTCAATTTACTGTAACCATTCAGGTTCAAAGTCCCGGGGTTTACGGTTCAAGGTTAGACTGATGAAATATGAAGAGCGCAAGCCAACCAACCATGAACCTGACGATCTAAGTAGTTACATAATATCACAGCTTTTTTGCAAAATTCAACTTGACTTTCTTTTTGATATGCGTAAAAAATATGAACCCTAACGTGAAGAGACTGTAGAATCTTGTCTGTTCCTGATTATAAAAAAACTCACACTGGAGAGGAGAGCTTTAAATATTGAAGGGATACATCAAAATAAACAGGGAGCTTTGCAAGGAATGTCACCTTTGCATTCATGCATGCAAAAAAGGTCATATTGTTCCCGCGAAGGAATATAATGCGAAGGGGTATCGTCCCGTCCGTTTCGCAAACGATGGAGATCAGAAATGCACAGGGTGTGCCCTGTGTGCCATAACCTGTCCGGAAATCGCTATCGAGGTTTATCGTGAATAAGGTACTTATGCAGGGTAATAAGGTGATTGGTGAGGCTGCCATCAGGGCCGGATGCCGGTTTTATGCCGGCTATCCCATCACGCCACAGAATGAATTGCCGGAGTACATGGCAGAAAACATGTGCCGGGTAAAAGACGGCGTATTCATCCAGTCTGAGAGCGAAATCGCAGCGATCCATATGGTTGCCGGCGCCAGCGCTGCCGGAGCCAGAACTATGACATCGTCTTCCAGTCCTGGTATCTCTTTAAAACAGGAAGGAATATCCTCCATGGCCGCCTGTGAACTCCCCGGCGTCATCGTTAATATGATGAGGGGCGGGCCAGGTCTCGGTAATATCAGCCCGGCCCAGGGAGATTATTTTCAGGCAACAAGGGGAGGCGGACACGGTGATTATCGGACGATCGTCCTTGCCCCGGCTACCGGTCAGGAACTGGCCGATCTGACCATGGACGCCTTTGACCTGGCCGATGAATACCGGATGCCCGTTATGATCCTGGCCGATGGGATGATGGGGCAGATGATGGAACCCGTTGTCTTCAAGGAACCGAAACTGAGACAATACAGGGAAAGATATGTCCTTAAGGGAGCTGGCGCCGGTAAGAGCAGGTTCATCAGGGGTCTTATCCTGGACCCGCGGGCCATGGAGGAGCACAACTGGAAGCTGGCCAGAAAATATGAGGTGATTACACAAAGGGAGACGAGGCACGAGGCGTTCAACACGAAAGATGCGGAACTGATTGTGACGGCCTATGGTACGGCGGCCAGGATTGCCAAAGGGGCGATCAAGCGGTTGCGTGATACCGGCTTAAAGATTGGTTTATTTCGTCCCATTACCCTGTGGCCATTTCCCGCGCGGGAACTTCAGGAACTCTCCAGAAGGACAGAAGAATTTTTTGTTTTTGAGCTGAGTACCGGTCAGATGATTGAGGATATCTACCTCGCCCTCTGTGGTCAGGGGCATGTTAACTTTTACGGCCGGCCGGGTGGGGTAGTGCCGACACCTGTGGAACTTGCCCATGTGATTGCCCGTCAGTACCCCAAGAAAGACAGGCATCACGAATGATTTTGACGTCTCTCAGACAGGGGGTCACCTTCTCATGACAAAAAAAGTATTCGGTAAACCGAAGTGTTTAAAGGAAAACGTCTTTCACTACTGTGCCGGATGCGGTCACAGCATTGTACACCGCCTGATCGCAGAAGTAATTGACGAACTCGATATCAGGGGGATCACGATAGGTGTCCCCCCGGCGGGATGTGCCGTTCTGGCCTACAACTATTTTGATATTGACATGATAGAGGCACAACACGGGAGGGCCCCTGCCATGGCCACGGGTATCAAGAGAACGCTGCCCGATCGAGTGGTCTTTTCTTATCAGGGGGACGGAGACATGGCCGCCATCGGAATAGCGGAAAGTTTCCATGCAGCAAACCGGGGTGAGAACATCACCGTCATCTTTATTAATAACGCTGTCTACGGTATGACCGGCGGGCAGATGGCGCCCACCACCCTGTTAGGGCAGAGGACAACAACCTCCCCCTCGGGAAGAGATAAGACGAAGGATGGTTATCCCATCCGGGTCAGCGAAGTTCTCTCATGTCTTCCCGGCACAACCTTTATCGAAAGGTGTACCGTCAACTCACCTCCCAACATCATCAAGGCCAAAAAGGCGATTAAAAAGGCCTTTCAGTATCAGATTGACGGTCTCGGTTTCTCCATGATCGAGGTCCTGTCGCCCTGCCCCACAAACTGGAAGATGACACCCATCGCCGCCTGCAAGTGGATAGATGATGTGATGAGCAAGGAATTTCCCCTCGGTATCATTAAGGACATCAAATCATCGGATAAGGGGGAGAAGAGTCATGTTAGTTAAGACGATATTCTCCGGATTCGGGGGGCAGGGGGTATTGATGATGGGGCATAGTCTTGCCCACGGGGCAATGATGGAAGGCTACCAGGTTACCTACCTGCCGTCCTACGGGGCAGAGGTCAGGGGCGGAACAGCCAACTGCACCGTCGCGGTGGCGGATGAGGAGATTGCCTCCCCCATCGCCTCGGAGCCAAATTATATCGTTGTCATGAACACCCCTTCGTTATATACGTTTCAGAACAGGGTTGCCTCCGGGGGGAGTCTCTTTTTAAATTCTTCCATCATCGAGATCCGTCCCAGCCGAAAGGACATTGAGGTCTATGAGATTCCCTGCATAGAAATTGCGGAGAAGATGGGCAATCAAAGGGCGGCAAATATCGTCATGATGGGTGCATTTCTTAGAAAGACCGCTCTCGTATCACCTGATGTCTACCTGAAAAGCCTGGAGACGATCATGGGAAGCAAGAAGAAAACGATCGCCGATGCCAACCGGGCGGCGTTTGCTGCCGGTTATGAATTACTGGCCACTCCGCAGGCCGGACGTAAAGCGGTCAGAAAAAAGCCTTCCGCAGGATAGAAGGTTATAAGGCAAGTCGTAAGTCTTAAGTCGTAAGTCAAAAGACGTATGACTGATGACTGATGTTTTATAAGGAGTATACGGAAAATGGCTGTCAAGCAAATCTCGGTACTACTGGATAATGTTCCCGGAACCTTATCCAGGCTTGCCTCTATATTGGATAGAGAAGATATCACCACAAAGGCTGTTCTTTCTGCCAGTACAACTGAAAACAGCATGGTACGGCTCGTGGTCAATGATCCGGAAAGGGCCGCCACCGTTCTTGAAAGTTTTAATTTCAATTACGAGATGACGCCCGTCTTAGCCGCGGAGGTTCCCCTCCACCCCGGTGGTATGGATGCCATTTTGAAACATCTTGCCGAGGCGGAGATTAACATCCACTATCTCTATACAACGATCAACAGAATCGGGAAAGAGACCATTGTGATCCTGGGAGTTGACAGAATCGAAGAGGCTAAGGAGGTTTTGCAGCAAAACTGGATCCATCTTATTGGTGAGGAAATATACGCCATTTAAGATGAACCTGAAGTGAGCTAAAGTGCCTAAAATGCCTAAAGTGAGCTAAAGTGAATTTTTTAACTTCCCACTTTAGACACTTCCAACTTTTTCTGCTGACTATGCTGATGGAAAAAGAAATGCAAATCGCCTCCCTGATCCAGGGAGATATACCTCTCATCAAGCGCCCCTTTAAACATATCGGAGAGCTAACGGGTAGCGGGGAGCAAGAGGTCCTCGGGATCATCGAAGATATGATGGAAGGGGGGGTGATCCGGAAGTTCGGCGCTATTTTGCGTCACCAGAAGGCGGGCTTTAAGCGAAATGCCATGCTCCTCTGGGCAGTCCCTCCCTCGAGGAGCGAGGCCGTGGGAAATATACTGGCCTCTTCTCCGGAAATTACCCATTGCTACCAGAGAACCCCGGCCTTTGCAGGGAAATACAACATCTTCACCATGATCCACCTCCGGGATAACGGGCACGACCTTTGGGATAATGAATACGAATTGCTGATCCAGAGATTATCATCAGCTACGGGTATAGAAGACTATCTCCTCCTCGTCAGCGAAGAAGAGTTTAAGAAAAACAGTATGGAGTATTTTTAAGATGAAGAGTTCCTCCCGGGGGCTTTTTGAAGAGGCGAAGAAATACATGCCGGGAGGCGTCAATAGCCCTGTGAGGGCCTTTGGGGCCGTAGATGCAACACCCCTCTTTATCAGTGAAGCCCGCGGTGCAAAGATCTATGACGTGGAGGGGAGGGAGTATATTGATTACCTTTTGTCCTGGGGACCGATGATCCTCGGTCACAGCCATCCGGCGGTCATCGAGGCCATCAATCAGGCTGCAAGACGGGGGACAAGCTACGGGGCGCCGACGGAACTCGAGATTGAGATGGCAAGATTACTCGTAGATGCCTTCCCCTCTGTGGAAATGGTCAGAATGGTGAGTTCCGGGACGGAGGCGGCGATGACCGCCATCAGGCTGGCCCGTGGTTATACAGGCAGAGAAAAGATTATCAAATTCGAGGGGTGTTATCACGGCCATGCCGACTCCCTACTGGTCAAGGCCGGTTCCGGTGTGGCAACTCTCGGTATCCCGGGGAGTCCAGGTGTACCCCGAGGACTTGCCGAATTAACCATCACCCTTCCCTTCAACGACACGGGGGCCGTCCGCTCCGCCGTCAAACAATATGGTGACGATCTGGCCTGTATTATCGTAGAACCGGTAGCGGGAAACATGGGTGTCGTTTCTTCCATGCCCGGGTTTCTTGAAACGCTGAGAGAAATCACCAGTCAGCATAATATCCTCCTTATCTTTGATGAAGTCATCACCGGTTTCAGACTGACCTATGGTGGTTTCCAGAACCTTGCCGGCATCAAACCTGATCTGACTTGCCTGGGAAAGATTATTGGAGGGGGGCTTCCCGTGGGCGCCCTCGGCGGGAGAAAGGATATTATGGAAAAGCTGGCGCCATCAGGCCCTGTCTATCAGGCAGGTACCCTCTCCGGGAATCCCGTAGCCGTATCAGCCGGTATTGCCACCCTGGAGATACTTCGGGAGGGCGCCACCGGTTATGGCGAAACCAACCGGAGGACCTCCCTTCTCTGTGAGGGGATGAAAGAGCTATTTACCAAAAACGCAATTCCCGTTTGTATCAATCGGATCGGTTCTATGTTTACCGTTTTTTTTACCCCCCATCCAGTTTTCAACTTCAGTTCAGCAACGAGAAGTGATACGAGACGCTTTGGCAGTTTCTTCAGGGAGATGTTAGCCAATCAAATCTACATGGCGCCTTCCCAGTTCGAGGCCTCTTTTCTCTCGTTTGCCCATACGGATGAAGACATAGAGAAAACCCTTGCCGCCTGTGAAAGGGCGCTGCACCAGATTTGATGATGAGTAATAAGCTGTAGTATACTTGTGCTGAATGAATCAAAAAAAAGATTGGGTGCGATACAAAAAAAAACGGTCGTTGTTCTGTTTTTTCTGCTTCTATTAAGTTTAATTTATAGGTCAACAAAAATATCTTTAGGAGTAGCCATGGGGGGGTGCCTGTCACTTATAAACGTAGGGGTATTGGGCAGGATAATAGAAAGCATTTTCTCTCAAGAAAACCCATCCAAAGCACTGATAGTGTGGCAATATGTGATAAAACTTATAGTGTTATTTGGCACAATTTATCTATTAGTAACCTACCACTTAGTAAATATTATTGCTTTTATTGTCGGATTTTCGGCTTTTTTGTTTGCCTTACTCTGGGAGGGCCTTTTTCCTTCGAGAGAGCCAACGGGGCAATAACATCTTCGGGCTCCTTAAAACTGATTTCAGGAGAAATCAAATCGCTTACCAAAAAGTAAAACAATTAGGGGTCTTGTTTGCTCTAACTGTGGAGATGGGCACTTCCATGGTGGGCGGTATTGTGGTGGGATACTATTTAGACAGAGCACTGAATACTTCTCCCTGGTTATTCTGGATATTTTTTTTGAGCGGTCTGGTTGTGGGGGTAAAAACAGCCATTTTTATTGTAAAAAAATACAAAAAACTTTTTTAGTAGCCAGCAAAATACCCTTGACAACCAATATCGTGTATGGTACAGACCGCCCTGCTATTCATCAGGGATGAGTAGTCATGTAAAGGCTACCAATCTGATTCGGGGAAAGTAATTTTTATGGAGCATGGGTTTACCTGGTTTTCATTGATTCCTTTTGTTTCTCATTCTGAAGAAAGACTACTAATTGTCACCACTATCTTTGTGGGAATTATTCTCTTTATAATCTGCAGGAAGGTCTTAAGTTCTATCAAAAATTCTCCTCATCCTTTCATTCCTAAGGAGGCGATAACATTTCAGAATTTCTTTGAGTTAGTGGTTCAGGCTGCCCTGAACATAATGAGAGAGATAATTGGACCTTCAGCAGAAAAATACTTTCCTTTAATCGGGAGTTTATTTGTCTTTATTCTCTTCTGTAACCTTCTGGGGGTTATTCCTGGTTTCCTTCCTCCTACCAGCAATATCTATACGAACGCTGCCTGCGCCATAATTGTCTTTTTATATTATAATTATCAGGGATTTAAGGTGCACGGCATTGGGTATTTAAAACAATTTGCTGGTCCGCTGATCTGGATAGCGCCATTGATGTTTGTCATTGAAATATTAAGTCACCTTTTCCGACCTTTTTCGTTATCAGTGAGGCTTTTTGGAAATATATTTGGTGATCATACTGTTTTGGCTATTTTTTCTGGTTTAGTCCCCCTGGTCGTGCCGGTCATATTCTTGATTTTAGGCTTAGCCGTTGCTCTGATCCAGGCCTTTATTTTTGCTGCTCTGTCAACAGTGTACATAGGTTTAGCTGTTTCTCATGAACATTAAATTAAAAGAATGAAAGGAGGTTTTGGAAATCATGGGGAAATGGAAAATGGTGGTGATGGTTATCGGGGTTTTAATGGCGATTTCAACAAGTTGTTTTGCTGCAGAAGAAGCGAAAACCACCACAATGGGTATGGGATTAGTAGGACTTGGCGCTGGTTTGGCCATTGGTTTGGCTGCATTTGGCGGGGGACTTGGTCAAGGTAGAGCTGCGGGTTCCGCCTTGGAAGGAATAGCGAGGAATCCCGGGGCGGCTGATAAGATGTTTGTTCCCCTGATCTTAGGATTGGCTCTGATAGAATCCTTAGTTTTATACGCCTTTGTTATCTCTTTCTTCCTCCAGGGAAAAGTTTAAAAGATGCTTCCTTCCATAAACATCTCTCTGCTTGTTATTCAAGGGGTTATCTTTCTTCTTGTCCTGTGGTTTTTAAACAGGAACCTTTTTAAACCTATATTGAAGATACTACACGAGAGGGATGAGAGGACGGAAGGATTTTTACAAAAATCCGAGGAGATGGAAGAGAAGGCAAAAGAAACTTTTGCGGAATATACGGAAAAGCTGCGCCAGGCCAGAAGGGAAACTTTGGCAATAAAGAAAAAGCACATCCTGGAAGGCGCAGAAAGAAGAGAGGAAATCTTTGGTAGAGTTAGACAGGAAATCAACGTTTTTCTTGAGGAGATAAGGGGCAAAATATCAGAAGAAACGGAATCGTCCCGGAAAGCTCTCTATCAGCAGATAGAAACTCTGGGGGGGGCAATAGCCGAGAAGGTCTTGGGAAGAAGCGTCCAGATATGAAAATTCTTTTTTACACAGTAGCAATAGCTCTAATAGCGGTGACGGAAGCGGTCGCGGGCGCCTCTCAGGAAGAATATGGAGGCTCATCCCTATGGCCGTTTGTTTTTCAAGTAATTAACTTTCTTCTCCTTCTTTTTGTGCTGTACAAATTAGCTCTTCCCAGAGCAAAGGGTTTTTTCGCTGAGCGGAGCCAAAAGATTCATCTCTCTTTAAAAGAAGCTGAAGAAGCTAAAAGTTTGGCCGAAAAAAAGTTGAGGGAATATGAAGAAAAGTTGATCGCCTTAGATAGAGAAGTGGAAGACATTCGGAATTTGGCAGAAAAGGAAGGACAGGCAGAGAAAGAAAGGATAATTGCAGAAGCGGAAAAAGAAGCGGAATCGTTAAAAAAGCAGGCAAAAGGTATTGCAGAACAGGAAATAAGAAGAGCCAAAGAGGAACTGAGAAGAGAAGTGGCAAGATTATCCCTGGAGAAGGCAGAGAAAATAATTAAAGATACGATAAAGGAAAGCGATCAAGAGTGCCTTATTGTTGATTACACTAAAGAGATAACATCTCCACCATGTTGAGCAAAAAAATTGCCAAAGGTAGTTTCCTATCCGGAAGAGAGGTATTCATGGATGGCCCGGGCCGCCTTTTTTCCGGCGCCCATGGCAAGAATTACCGTCGCTGACCCGGTTACAATGTCGCCTCCCGCATAGATCCCCTCCCGGCTCGTTTTCCCCGTTTCATCCTTTGTGATAATGTAACCCCGGCGATTTGTTTCCAGCCCCGGAGTTGTCGCCGGGACAATGGGATTTGCCATCGTCCCCACAGCTACCACTACGGTATCCACATCAACCACGTACTCTGAACCCTCGATGGGAACCGGTCGTCGTCTCCCTGATTCGTCAGGCTCGCCCAGCTCCATCCTCTGGCATCTCATCCCCCTCACCCAGCCGTTCTCATCACCAAGGTATTCCACGGGATTCGTGAGAAGCTTGAACTGGACACCCTCTTCCTTCGCATGGTGGACTTCCTCTATCCTGGCCGGCATCTCCACCTCTGTGCGGCGGTAGATGATATAGGCGTTCTCTGCACCCAGCCGGAGGGCTGTCCTGACCGAGTCCATGGCCACGTTGCCGCCGCCGATAACGGCGCAATTTTTGCCACGGACAATGGGAGTGTCGTATTCCGGGAAGAGATATGCCTTCATTAGATTGGACCTGGTCAGGTACTCATTGGCCGAATAGATACCGCTGAGATTTTCTCCCTGTATATTCATAAAGACCGGGGCGCCGGCGCCCACGCCGAGGTAAACGGCAGCAAAACCCTCTGCGAAGAGTTCATCCACCGTCTTGACCCTTCCGATCACGGCATTGGTTTCGATCTTTACCCCCATTTTTCTCACATAATCAACTTCGGCCTCCACGATCCTCTTCGGCAGACGAAACTCGGGGATCCCGTACACGAGGACACCTCCCGCCTTGTGAAGGGCCTCAAAGATCGTCACTTCATATCCCAATTTCACGAGATCACCGGCGATGGTCAGGCCTGAGGGACCGGCGCCGACCACGGCAACCTTTTTCCCTATGGGTGTTGCCCATTCTGGGATGGATACCTGTCCTTTCTCCCGTTCGTAGTCTGCGGCAAAACGCTCAAGTCTCCCTATGGCCACCGGTTCCCACTTCTTTCCCAGGACACAAACCTTTTCACATTGATCCTCCTGGGGACAGACACGACCACAGACAGCGGGGAGGGAGTTTGTTTCCTTTATAGTACGGCCAGCCTCGATAAAATTCCCCTCCGTAATAAGCCGGACAAAGGCAGGTATATTGACTTCCACGGGACATCCTTCGATACAGCCGGGTTCCTTGCACTGGATGCACCGTTTTGCCTCGGTTATCGCTATCTCTTCCGTATAGCCGAACGGGACCTCATCAAAATTGTGGATCCGTACCTTCGGGTCCTGCTCCGGCATCTTCTGTCGGGGAACTTTAACTCTCTTTTCCTTAGCTTTCTTTTCTTCAGCCTCCATGTGCACACCTGTATCTTTCCATCGCCTCTTTTTCCTGGCTCAGGTACATCCTGAGACGGCTCGTCAAGAGATCAAAATCAACGTCATGACCATCAAATTCGGGACCGTCCACACAGGTAAATCGCGTTTGACCCCCCACCGATACCCGGCAGGCGCCACACATCCCGGTGGCATCAACCATGATCGGATTCAGAGAGACGATGGTCTTTATGCCATACGGTCTGGTCACGTTGCATATTACCCGCATCATCGGCACCGGGCCGATGGCAAACACCCGATCAATCTTCTCTTTTGCATCTATCAGGTTCTGCAAAACGGCGCTGACGAAACCGTGGAAACCGTAGCTGCCATCGTCTGTGGCCACTAAGAGTTTATCACTTGCATTTTTCATCTCTTCTTCAAGGATCAGGAGATCTTTTGTCCTTGCCCCGATGATGGATGTTACTTTATTGCCCGCTTTCTTCAAGGCCACGGCAAGGGGATAGATGACACCCACACCGACACCCCCGCCCACGCAGACCACATGACCGAAGTTTTCGATCTCTGTAGGGTTGCCAAGGGGGCCCTGGACGTCGGTTACAAAATTACCTGCCTTCAGTGCAGCAAGGGCGGCCGTTGTTTTACCCACGACCTGAAAAATAATGGTGATTGTCCCCCTTTCTGTATCAGAATCCACGATGGTCAGGGGGATCCTTTCCCCTTTCTCGTCAATTCTCAGGACGATAAACTGGCCGGCCCTTCTCTTCTTTGCAATGGCGGCGGCTTCAATGACCATCTCTACCACGTTCTCTGATAGATCAATTTTCTCTACAATTCTGTTCACTATTCAATCTCCTAAAAAAGTCGTAAGTCATGAGTCAGTCATGGCTTCAGTACTCTTTTGTCAGTTTATCCAGTTCTGCCAGTGAAAATACAGGGCCATCCTTACAGACATATTTGTTGCCTACGTTACAGCGCCCGCACTTTCCAATACCACATTTCATCCTCATCTCAAGAGAGGTGATGATGTTTTCCTTCGAGAAGCCGAGGTCGAAGAATACCGGCAGGGTGAAACGAATCATGATCGGCGGCCCGCATATCACCGTTACGGCGTTTTCCGAACTTGGCGCCACCTCTTTGCAAACCGTGGGGACAAAACCTTCTCTACCCTTCCAGCTTTCATCGCCCTTATCAACAGTCACATGCAAGTTGATATCGTCTCTCGCCTCCCAGGCGGCAAGCTCATCCTTATATATCAAGAGTCCCGGTGTCCTGGCCCCGTATACGACGGTAATATTCCCGAAGCGGGAACGGTTGTCCTCATGGATCATATAGACGATGAGGGACCTCAAGGTGGTAAAGGCGAAGCCACCGCCGACAACTACGATATTCTTCCCCTCAAGATAGTCAATAGGCCATGAATTCCCCATGGAACCTCTGACCCCTATGTGTGTTCCAACCTCCAGGTCGTGGAGGGTGCTGGTAACAACCCCCGCCTTCTGCACGGTGAATTCGAGATAGCCCGGCTGCGTCGGTGATGAGGCGATGCCGATGGGCACTTCACCCTTGCCGAAGATGGAGAGTTCGGCAAACTGGCCAGGCAGATATTGAAAGTTCGCCTCGTCTTCCCTGTTGACGAAGGCAAGACGAAAGGTTTTGATGTCTTTTGTATCAACCTCCGTGACGATCTTTATAACTTCGACGGGCATGGGTATATATGGATTTAGCATTACCATCTCCTGCCTTTATAATTTCGCAATATCTTCAACTATCTTTCTGATGTCTAAATTAACGGGACAATACATGACGCACCTCCCACATCCGACACAGGAGATCGCTCCGAAGTTGTCCACGTAATACTTGAATTTGTGCATCACCCGCTGCCGCCACCTCTCCTTCTGTGTCGGTCTCGGATTGTGACCCGAGGTCTCCAGCGTGAAAAGAGGGTACATACATGAATCCCAGTTCCTTATCCTGATGCCGTCATTTCCCTTTGCCTCGTCACTGATATCAAAGCAGTGACAGGTGGGACAGAGATAGGTGCAGGTGCCACAGGCGAGACACTTCCGATGGATTGTCTCCCAGAAGGGATGTTCGAAATTGTTGTCCAGTATCGGTTTGATATCTTTTGCCGGTATGTGCGATCTGATCTCTTTTTCCGCCCTTTCCGCGATTTCTTTTTTCAGGGTCTCCTCAGCTTCTCCGGCTTTCGGGAGGTCTCCAAAATACTTGAGAAGCTTTTCCCCGCGAGGGGTGATGAATTCCACAAGGTAGTTATCACCCATGTCTGTTAATAGTATGTCGGCGCCTTCTCCCGAGGTCGGGCTTCCATCAACGGATGTACAGAAACAGGTGGAATAGGGAGGGTGCGCACAGGCCATGGAGATTACCGTTGTTTTTTCTCTCCTGGCGATATAGTAAGGGTCTTTGTATTTATCCTGGTCGAAAAGCTTATCGAGAAGCGCAAAGCTGCGGGCATCGCAGGGGCGTACCCCAAAGAGCGCTGTCTCC
Source organism: Syntrophales bacterium (assembly GCA_030018935.1). Classification (NCBI taxonomy): domain Bacteria; kingdom Pseudomonadati; phylum Thermodesulfobacteriota; class Syntrophia; order Syntrophales; species Syntrophales bacterium. The sequence goes on along the minus strand of JASEGZ010000008.1, from coordinate 10,447 downwards.
CTTACTTCCCCTTCACCCTTAGAGAGTTCCATACCTTTGCCGGTTCGGGTATATTTCATCATTATCTCTGTACGGGGGAAAAAGAAGGTCTTGGGGGCGTTCCTTGAATTTGAAAAATTAAGCAGGGGTTCCCTTCCCTCTTTCAAGGCCATAAAGAGAACATTATCCTCTTCTTTAACCGGCGCATAGACCAGCATATCCCGGGAGACGTTCTTAATAATTGCGGCCAGTTTATCTTTCTTCAGTACCCTCTTTTCCATATCGTTCCTTTAGAATGATTTTATCAATGCTTTAAGCATCCTTAGCATTTCACTCGAATCCTCGAATCCTTGACCCCTTGAATCCTCTTCATCGTTTATTTACCATCAGAGCAGTCCTAAAACATCGAGGAGGGGCGCCGGATCGGCGTGGTGAAGTTTAAACCAGCTTTCCGGTCCCGGGAGTCCCATGGCCAGGGCTATCAATTCGGTAAAATAAAAGACGGGAAGTCTCACGTTTTCACTGGCCCTCATGTCCAGATTGGCCATGCAGATGGGGCAGGCCGCAACGAGACAGTTTGCCTCGGTTTCTCTGGCCATGGTTATCAATTTATTCACCATCCGCTGCACGATATTGGTTTTACTGATGGTGAGACTACCGCCACAGCAATCAGTCTTGTAAGACCAGGGACGTGCATTGGCCCCGAGACAGTTCATGATGCTATCCAGCATGACGGGATTTTCATAGTCATCGAACTCACAGACCTCCGGTGGTCTCAACAGGAGGCATCCATAGTAGGAAACCGGTTTGAGACCCGTCAATTTCCTGGTCACTTTTCCGCTCAGGGTCGGGAGGCCTATATCGTTATAAATAATGTCAATGGGATTTTTCACGATTATCGAGCCCCTGTATTCCCTGCCGGCGATACTTTCCACCTCGGATTTTAAGATGCTGTCTTTCTTGAGATGGTAGTGAGCGGTCTTTAAGCGATTGAAACAGGCGGCACAGGGGACCATCACTTCCGGCACATCAGCGGCATCCTTTTCGGCAGCGATAAGGGTTAGAGCGGGAAGGGCAATGGAGAGTTTAAAATTGGTACTATGGGCGGAGGTGGCGCCACAACAGCACCAATCATCAACCTCCTTCAGTTCAATCCCCAGGGCGCTGCATACAGCCTTTACCGATTGGTCATATTCCTTCGCCGTGCCGTGGAGTGAGCATCCCGGATAGTATGAAACTTTCAACATGCGCCTCCTATAATATCAGTCATCAGTCATACGTCATCAGTCATACGTCTTTTGACCTACGACCTATGACTTACGACCTATTCTTTATGAATGCTTCGTCTTCTCAAATATCCTTTTTACAGTCCTCATATCCTTTGTTCTCGGGGGCAGTAGGGGGAGTTTACCTTTCTTGAACATATCTATACCCATAGCCATGTCAGAGAATAGGTCCCCCGATTTTAACTTGTACTGGGCCATCATGAGGGGCTCATTGATCCGTCCCCACAACTTGATGTTGGAAAGAAACGCCTCATGGAATTTAAGGACATTCTTTTCCTTAGCACCGATGCCTGATTCAATGGTCATCTGTCTCAATATATCCATCAGACGGGCGATATCCACCTCATTGGGACAACGGGTGATACAGGTCTCGCAGGAAACACAGAGCCAGATCGTTGAACTCTTGAGGACCTCGTCCCGCTTACCTATCTGAATCATCTTGATAATCCTATTGGGATTGTATTCCATAGCAAAGGATAGGGGACACCCTGCCGTGCATTTTCGGCAGTGATAGCATCTCTGGATGGGAACACCCTTGATCTTTTCATTTACTTCTTCGAGAAAGGTTTTCATAATTATTCCTATTTCGGTTCAAAGATAAAATCTTCTCTGTCGTTTTCCCTGAAGGTACCAAGCATGGACAGTTCGTCCGGCGAGATACCGGCCCTGTACTTAAACAGTTCAAGAGCGTCCTTATCCAGTTTCTTCAAAAACCTCCGCAGATCCACACCCATGGGACATACTGCAATGCAGGAGCCGCAATCTACGCATCGCCCCGCCATATGATACAGCCGCATTATTTGAAATACCTGTGTGTCAGACCGGTCCTCACCGATACCGACCCACCGCGGCTGGCTCTGTTCGACAAAGCATACCTTACAGTAACAGGACGGACAGGCATTGCGACAGGCATAACAGCGCACGCACTTATCCATCTCCCTGGTAAAGTAGTTCCACCTTTCATCCGGGGAAAGCTTTTCAAATTCATCCACCTTAGCATATTCCTGAGCGGCATCCATTGCCGGGGCCTGCTCCCCTATCATCACATCAGAAATAAGGGGATTGTTGAAACGGCAAGTGGGGCAGTTATCGGCCAGCACCTCCTTAAGAGGAACCTTCCTCTCGCCACCAACTGTCTTTACCAGGACGGAATCTCCTGCAACGGATGCCTCTCGGATTTCCTCACCCGCAACGAGGGCGTCCATCTTCTTCCTGTCCACATAGCCGGTGCAGGGGACACCGAGGATCACGACATCGTCCCTGTTGTACTGCTTTTCCTGAAGATGGATCACCAGCGAGCGGGTTGTGCAGCCCCTCGCGACAATACCTACCGTCTTTTTTGTTCTGTCCGCCGGCTTAAGGCGCTTCTGGGATTCCCTGTGCTGTGAGAGGATGTCGTGTACGAACTTGGCAAGGTTTTGCATGCAGAAGGCGTTCCAGACAAGTTTTTCAGCGTCTTCAAGCTCGGTAATAAAGCATGGCGGGGCAAGAAGAGGAAGGGTGCCTTTTTCATACCCTACGATAAGATCCACCTTTTTTTCCGCCAGCAATTTTTTTGCTTCTTCACGTAGTTTCGTTTCTACATTTTCCACAGTTTCAATTCCTCAAGATTTCTCGCTTCGCTCGAAATGACAGGTTATATCTCCCATTTTTTTACCAGCTTATCTGCCGGACCGAGGGCGGTAACGGCTGCCGTGACGGCTTTTATGACCTGGGCAAAGCGTTCTCCCTCAGATGCCGATACCCAGGTAAACATCGTCCTGTCACCTTCTACGCCGATATACGAAAGAAAACGCTTTAACATGGCGAACTTCCTTTTGGCGGACAGATTCCCCGTCAGATAGTGACATTCTCCCGGATGGCAACCGGAAACGAGAACACCATCCGCCCCCTCCTGGAGGGCCTTGACAATAAAGAAAGGATTGATCCTCCCCGTACAGGGGACCCTTATAATCCTCACATTTGGCGGGTACTGTATCCTGCTTATCCCCGCCAGATCCGCCCCGGCATATGTACACCAGTTACAGACAATGGCTACTATTTTTGGTGTCCAGCCTTCAACCGGTTGATTCTCAGTCATATATTCTCCATATCATCAATAGAGCCTCTCCTTTAACGTTTCAGGCCAAAAGAAGTGCGTCAGCATTTGGATGTCAATCTTTTGGCCGGTGTTATCGGCTGTTCTTTGCGACCAATTCTTTTTTAAATCCAGCAAAGGCTGCTTCTTCAATATCTAATCTTTCTTGTATAACCCGTTTAAGCCAGTTTTCTAAACTTGCTTCTCGATGTAGACGGGCAAAAAATGCCGCCCGCGCGGCTAAATCAGAAGGAAGAGCAAGTGAGGTTGACTTTGACTTGCTCACCTTCACAGGCGCTCCCCATGCAGACTCATCATCTGCTTGGGCAATAACAATACGGTCAATTTCTTCTTCGGTTTTGAATTTAAGTTTAGATTTCATATATCCCATCCTGTTATAATTCGGACAACGTTGTCCGGTTTGAGTTGAAAAATAATTTTGAGTTTACGTCCTCCAATCGTTTTCCCAATAAGTTGGTACCGGTCTTTATATGCCTTATTCCTGCGAACCTCAAAATCCGAGAAAAAACACTCAACAGCTTCCTCAAAGGAAACACGATGAGCACTGAGCTTATCCTGGTCAAAATCATATTCAAAGTCCTTCGGGAGGAAGCGGTTCCAATTTACCATTTACGTATTATTCCTTTGACAGAAGCTTTTTTCTTTTCTATCAAAGAATTGCCGATGTACGGAAATAGCGAGCGAAGCGAGCGATTTCCGTACATCTCGTTCCTAATTGCACCGAGGTGCAACTTTGCTCCCAAATTTGGTGGTGTAGTTGCACCGAGGTGCGGATATACCGCCTCTGGCTGAACTACCTTCCACCATCACCTTCTTTCCTTAGGATTTATACCTAAGGGTATCCCGCGGACTTTTAATTTTACCTTTACCTTTATCTATATCCCCCTAGCGCTGAATACTTAAAAGGCGCCTATCTGTGCCAGAATTTCCTCGTTGTTAAAGCCGTTCAAATCAACGGCATTCATCCTGCAGGATGCCGTACAGATCCCGCAGCCCTTGCAGAGGACGGTATTAACCACCGCACAGTCCTCCTTAGGATCAACCGCGATGGCGCCAAAGGGACAATTGGCCTCGCAGAGTCCGCAGGCCGCGCATCTTTCCTTATTCACATAGGCCGTCTTACCTTCCGCCTCTATGTAGTCTTTGGTGAGGATGGTGCATGCCCTCGAGACGGCGGCGTTGGCCTGAGTTATCGCTTCACTGCTGAATTTCGGACAGTGGGCAAGCCCGCACATGAAGATGCCATCGGTGGCAAAATCAACGGGTCTTAACTTTACGTGGGCCTCGAGGAAAAAGCCATCCTGATTGGTCGGCACCTTCAGCATCTTGCCGATGGCATCATTTTCAGGGTTGGCAACGGTGCCTACACTCAACGCCAGGATGTCTGTTTTGATCTCTACATTTTCGTTTAGTACCGGATCAAAAACGCTTACGGAAATCTGCGTGCCATCGCCTGCAACCTCCGGTTTCCTGTCCTCATCGTAGCGGATGAATTTCACATTTGCCTCACGCGCCTTCCGGTAATAGTCTTCTTTGAATCCGAACGTCCTGATGTCTCGATAGATGATGGTTACATCCTTTTTGGGATCGGCAGCTTTCAGTTTGAGTGCATTCTTTATTGCCGAGCTGCAACAGTACCTGCTGCAGTAAGGCCTTTCGGCATTCCTCGATCCGACGCACTGGATCATAACAACACTGCCTGCCCCCGCAATTCGGGAATCTTTCTCATGAATAAGCTTTTCCAGCTCTCGCTGGGTGATAACCCGCTCGTTCTTCCCGTAGAGATATTCGTCTGTCTTGAGTTCATAGGCCCCTGTGGCCACGATGACCACACCGTGCTCAAATACGTGCTCACTGCCTCCCGTCTCGATCGTGGTCCTGTAATTTCCGATAAATCCTTCGATCTTCCCGATCCTGGCCCCGGTGAATACATGGATCAGGGGATTCTTCTCCACCTGTTTTAAAAGATCGTCCAGATGTTTCCTGGTATCCAGGCCTTCGAGGGTATAGTAGAGATGTCTGTAATTTCCACCAAGTTCGTTCTCCTTTTCCACCAGATATGACACAAAGCCCTGTTGCGCCAACGAGAGCGCCGCTATAATGCCGGCAAGTCCTCCCCCGATAATCAGCGCCGCATGATTGACACCAAGTTGCCCGGGTTTTAAGGGTTTCAAGTACTGGGACTTTGCTGCCGCCATCCTGACTAAATCCATGGCCTTTTGCGTTGCCGCCTCCGGCTCATTCATGTGAACCCACGAATTCTGATCCCTGATGTTGGCCATTTCAAAGAGGTACCTGTTGAGACCGGCCTTTTCACAGTTCTCCTCAAAGAGCCCCTCATGTGTGCGGGGTGAGCAGGATGCCACCACTACTCTGGTCAGGTTATATTCTTTGATTATTTCTGCCATTTTAACGGCCGAATCCTGCGAACAGACAAAAAGACCCTCGGTGGCATAGACAACACCCGGCAATGTCTTTGCATATTCCACGACGGCAGGGACATTTACCACCCCACCGATATTGATCCCGCAGTGGCAGACAAAGACACCGATCCTCGGTCCGATCCCCCTTATATCCTTTTCTACGGGGGGCTCTTTCGGGACGACCATCGTCCCCCGCTGTGCAGCCAGCAGCCCCTCTGCACAGGCGGCGGCGCCACTGGCTTCCATGACTGTTTCCGGGATGTCCTTGGGACCTCCAAAGACACCGCAGACAAAGACGCCTTCCCGGGACGTCTGGACAGGGTTATCCAGAACGGTCTTGCAGAAGCCGTGCTCTTCTAATTCTATACCCAGGCTATCTGCCAGTTTTGCCGCCTCGGGAGGGGGTGTGAGACCAACGGAGAGGACCACCATGTCAAATTCTTCCTCCACCAGCGTCCCGTCTTCCTGGACGTGGTTGATGAGGAGATTTTTCGTCTGCTGTAGTTCCTTTATGCTGGAAGGCATCGAACGGATATAACGGACGCCGTATTCCTCCTTGGCCCGGTTAACGAAGCGATCAAAGTCCTTACCATAGGCGCGTATATCCATGAAGAATATGGTAGGTTCCAGGTTTTTCGCATGTTCTTTCCCGACAATCGCCTCTTTTGTCGCATACATGCAGCATACGGATGAACACCAACTGTTGCCGCAGGAGACGTCTCTGGAACCCACGCACTGGATAAAGGCGATCTTTTCCGGTTCCTTCCCATCAGAGGGTCTCTGTATATGACCAAAAAAGGGACCGGAAGCGGAGAGGATTCTCTCAAACTGGAGGCTCGTCACCACGTTTTTATAAATGCCGAATCCGTACTCTCCCCGGAGAGGGGCATTAAAGACCTCAAACCCCGGTGCGGCAATGACGGCGCCCACCTCTATGGTTTCTTCTTCAAAACACATATCGTGATCAATGGCGCCGGCTACACAAACATCCACGCAACGGTAACATTCGGAACATATCCCGCAGTTGAGGCATCGCTTTGCCTCATATACGGCGCCTTCCTCACTCAAACCGAGGGCTGTCTCATCCTGCGAAGATTTCTTTGCCCCGGCCTCAAGCATGGGCATCTCGACACGTGCCGCCTTTTCTACGTCACTTATATCGCCTCTTTCGGCCAACCCTTTTGTCCAATCTCTCTTACGGTCTGATGTGATGTCTTCACCACGCAAGTAACGGACGATGGAGGTGGCCGCTTCCTTTCCGACGGCGATGGTCTTTACCACTGTAGCAGGACTGGTTTCCACCTCCTGGGCGAAGACACCTTCCATATCGGTGGCGAAGGTGACCGGATCAATCTCCAGGTTACTCCATTTGTTGCAGGCAGTTCCGCTTCCCTCTGAGGAATGGACAAGTTCCCTGGTCTGGCCCACGGCAGAGATCACCGTATCTACCTGGAGAGTAAATTCGGAGCCTTTGACCGGTGTGGGACGTATCCGACCGCTCGCATCGGGTTTACCCGGTTCCATACGGATACATTCGATGCCGGTTACCTTTCCGTCACTCCCCAATATCTTGACCGGCGCTGCGAGGAGGTCCATCCTGATCTTCTCTCCCTCCGGAATCTCCTCGATAGAGACGGGTGTCTCGGCGCCGGAACTCTTGTAGAGGATAAAAGAACCATCGGGGGCGGCCATAATGGCGGTACGATCGGCGCCGGAACTTTTATAGAGAATAAAGACCTCCTTGGAACCGGTCGCCAGCGCGGTACGGGATATATCCATCGCTACATTTCCGGAACCGATGACGGCAACCCGATCTCCCAGGGAGATATTCTCTCCCGCCGTCGCCCGCTTGAGAAAATCAAGCCCCTCGACGACACCTTTCAGGTCTTTTCCCGGGACGTCAAATTTCTTGCTGATGTGAGAACCGACCCCGATAAAGATGGCATCATACTCTTTGCGCAGAACATCCATGGAGATGTCTCTACCTACACGTGTATTTGTCCTGATCGTGACACCCATCTCCTCGATGATCTTTATTTCGCTGTTAATGATCTTCTTGGGAAGACGGGATTCAGGGAAACTGAGGGTTGACCAGCCGGCGGCGAGGGTCTCGAATACGGTAACCTGGTAACCCTCGATGGCCAGATAGTAGGCAGCAGAGAGACCAGCGGGACCGGCTCCAATCACGGCCACCTTTTTGTCCTTCTTCTCCTTGACTTCGGGGATGTGCCTTGTCTCTTCGTTTAAATCGAGGTCGGCCACGAAGCGGTGCAGATGCATGATGTCAATGGCTTCATCGGCGTCTCTCCTCCTGCAGGCCCTCTCGCAGGGGTGGTTACAGATTCTACCGCAAACGGCGGGAAATGGATTGTCCCTCTTGATGAGCTTTAACGCCTCTTGGTGCCTTCCCTCTCCAATGAGGGCAACAAAACCACAAACGCTGATATGGGCAGGACACGCCGCCTTGCATGGCGCTGTCCCTATTTTATCAATGGCAAAGGCAGCCGGTATCGCCTGGGGGAAATGCCTGTAGATGGCCTTTCTCGTGTTCAAATTTTCATTAAACTCTGCCGGAACAGATACGGGACATACATTGGCACATTCACCACAGCCGGTACATTTGTCAATGTCAATAAACCTCGGCGCCTTCGTCAACTTTACTTTAAACCGTCCCGGCTGGCCGAGAACGCCATTAACCGTTCTTCTGGTGAGGATATCCACGTTAGGATGTCGTCCCACTTCCACTAATTTGGGAGAGAGGATGCAGGCAGAACAGTCATTGGTAGGAAAGGTCTTGTCAAGCTGGGCCATGACACCGCCAATGCTGATCCCATTTTCGACAAGATATACCTTCATTCCGGAGTTCGCCAGGTCGAGGGAAGCCTGTATCCCTGCTATACCCGACCCCACAATCATCACCGCGCCGATTTTTTCGTTATCTTTTAACACTTCCTCACACCTCAAATATAAGCGCTTTTCTCCGTAGCGTAGCAGATGCTAATGCCATTAGCCGCTATCGTGATTTGGTTATTCCTGTCAAGTTCCATCTTAAAAATTAGGGATCAGATTGCCATTAAATCCTTAAATCCCTCAATCCTTAAAATCCTCATTGTACCTACCTGATCTCCACTCCCTGATAATAGTACCTCAGGATATCCCTGTAAGAGTAACCTTCACGGGCCATGGCGTAAGCGCCCCACTGGCTCATACCGACACCGTGGCCGTATCCTTTGCCCTCAAAATGAACCTCCCGGTTATCACATGTCACTGAAAAAAGGGTGCTTCTGATCAATGTAGGGCCTATCTTGAGCCTGAACTCGTTACCGTTTATGATTGTTTCCCCGCCGCTGTGGGACACCTTGATCTTTCCAACCCTGCCCGACGGGCTGATCTCGACAGGCATCAACTTAGCTATCTGACCTACACCAATCCCTTTTTCATTAAGGACTTTCCTGATCTCATCGAGGGATAGGGACAACTTCCATAAAGAATTCGGGGCGTTCATGCTGTAATCATCACGAAACCCCTTCAGGTAAGGGAGCTTCTCTGTCCATACATATTCTGCATCTTCTGTTATCCCCCCGCTGTTCGCGTGAAAATACGGCAGAACCAATTGACCGTTATAGAGGAGCACAATTCCCCTCGTTTCGTCCACTGCCCGGTTGGACTTTTCAGACTCCACTTCTTTTCCCCCGTAAACCTGGGAGGTAATGGTAGCGCAGAGGTCATAGCTTCTGTTCCCGCTTCTCTCCTTCCGATAGATGGTATACGTTCTCGATACCACCGCCTGGGCCTTCAGGGCTTCCAGAGGCCATTCCCGGGACATTTCTTTCGGGACGACACCGTAGAGGTATGCCTCCAGCCCCACAACATTAATCATATCCATTTTCCCCCCGGCACTCCTTTGAATGATCACTTTCCCCCGGTAAGGTTTGCCATTCAAACTCAACGTTCCATCATCTGTGGGAAGGATAATGATCCTGTCGAGGGATGAATTGGCGCCCTCCAGCCTTATGCCGTCTTCCGAGATACGGGGGAGCACAGTTTGTGTCCGAATAAGGGTAACTTTTTCATCAAAGTCCCTGACTTCACACAGGGAAGTTGAGCTGACACGGATCTCCGTGACCCCGGACAAAATCAGAACCCTGATATTTTCATGGGAATGGGTCTTGAAGGCAGGTTCTTTTTCTGGATACAATCCTTCTTTCGGGTATGTGTCCGCTTCTCGCGTGGCCCGCCTGGCACCGTGGGAAAAACCTCCACAGGCGGATAAAATTAAAGGTAATAGCAAGAGATAGATGATGGATTTTCTTCTCATGATCGTATATCCAGGGGGGAGAAGAGTTAAGATGCCGGACCAGATCGTAAGCCGAGTTCTGTACCGCCCCACAGTTACCCGAAAGGCGGCGATGATCATTCATCTGGGACAACAGTTGCCTGCTGCCTCAAGCGACACGACCCGAGAACGTCGGGCGGGCCACCCTCAAATGTTCTCCTATTTGGTCTTGCTCCGGATGGGGTTTGCCAAGCTTTCCCGGTCACCCGGGAAACTGGTGAGCTCTTACCTCGCCTTTTCACCCTTACCCGCCGGATGGCAGGCGGTATATTTTCTGTGGCACTTTCCTTAGGGTCACCCCCAGTCGCCGTTAGCGACCATCCTG